>NZ_JBFUFQ010000042.1:0-35974 GCF_056403355.1 Rhizobacter sp. P2_H3
GCGCCGCCGCGGCGGCGAGCGTTGGGCTGCCGGCCAGCGCGCGCTGCTCCAGCGCATCGAGCTGCGCGTCGCCGAAGCGCTGCCACCACGGCCCCTTGGCGGCCGCGTCGTCGGGCGAGGCCGTGCGCCACGGCGCATCGAGCGTCCAGGTGACGGGCATGTCGGGCTTCGGCGGCTGGTAGTCCGGGCCCGCCGCGCAGGCCGTCAACAACAGGACCAGCAACGGTGCAGCAACCCGCAGCGTCACAGCGCCCCCTTCGCCGGCGGAGCGTCCTTGCCCGCCGGCGTGTCCTTGGCCGCTGGCGCCAGGGCCACCCGGTCGCCATCGGTCAGCGAGTCCGACGGATTCAGCACCAGCCGCTGGTTCGCCGCCAGGCCGTCGAGCACCTCGACGCTCTCGCCGTAGTTGCGGCCGAGCGTCACCGCGCGCAGCGTCACGCGGCCGCTCTCGTCGACCAGCGCGACGCGCGTGCCTTCGGCGCGGAACAGCAGCGCATTCGCCGGCACCAGCACCGCCTGGCTGGCCGCCAGCGGCAGCGACACCTGCACGTAGGCGCCCGGCAGCAGCGTGCCATCCGGGTTCGGCAGCGCGATCTCGACCTGCATCGTGCGCGTACCGGTGTCGATCGACGCCGCGGTGCGCGCCACCGTGCCCTTGAAGCTCTGCCCGCGCAGCTCGCCCTGCGTGACGACCACCGGCTGCCCCGCCTTCACCAGCTGCGCATACGACTGCGGCACGTTCACGTAGACGCGCAGCGGATCGGTCTGCGACAGCGTGAACAGCGGCTTGCCGCTCATGTCGATCAGGTCGCCCACGTCGACGTTGCGCCGCGTGATCACGCCGGCGAACGGCGCCACCACGCGCTTGAAGCCCTCGAGCTGGCGCAGCCGCTGCACGTTGGCGTCGGCCGCGGCCAGGTTGGCGCGCGCCTGCGCGGCACTGCTGCGGCGCTCGTCGAGGTCCTGCTGCGAGACCACGTCTTTCTTGCGCAGGCTCTCCCAGCGCTCGACCGTGCTCTTCGCGAGCTCCAGGCTCGACGACGCCTGCTCGCGCGCGGCGATCGCCTGCGTGAGCTGCTGGTCGAGCTCGGGCGATTCGATCTCGGCCAGCACCTCGCCGCGCTCGACGCGGCTGCCGATGTCCTTGGTCCAGCGCCGCAGGTAGCCGGTGGCGCGCGCAGCGATCGGCGATTGCACGAAGCCCTGCAGCGTGCCCGGCAGCGCGAGCGTCTGGCCGGCATCGCCGGTCTTCGGCAGCGCGGTCTTCACGTACTGCTTCGCGCGCTCGGCGGTGCCGGCCTCCAGCGCCTTCGCACTGCCCATGCGGCTGATCACGGTGCGGCCGGCGCCCAGCGCCAGCAGCACCAGCACCGCGAGCGCGACCCAGCGCATGCGGCGCGCGACGGCGCGGCGCTCCAGCGGGTCGGCCAGGTGCAGGGCGTGCTCGGGATCGTTCGGGTCGGCGGCGTGGATGCCCAGTGCCGCGTGGCGCTGCTCGGTCATGACTCAGGTCTCCTGGAGGCTGGCAGTGGGTGGCAGTGCGGCAACGTCACGCGCGGCATGGCGATGCGCCAGCCAGCGGTGCACGCCGGCGAACACCACCGGCACGAAGTAGAGGGTCGAGACGGTCGCGAACAACAGCCCGCCGATCACCGCGCGGCCGAGCGGCGCGTTCTGCTCGGCGCCTTCGCCCAGGCCGAGCGCCATCGGGATCATGCCGATGATCATCGCGAGCGCCGTCATCAGCACCGGGCGGATCCGCGTGGCGCCGGCTTCGAGCGCGGCCGACAGCGCCGGCACGCCTTCCTGCTGGCGCTGCCGCGCGAACGACACCAGCAGGATGCTGTTCGCGGTGGCCACGCCCATCGTCATGATCGCGCCGGTGAGCGCCGGCACGCTCAGCGTGGTGCCGGTGATGAACAGCATCCACGCGATGCCGGCCAGCGCCGACGGCAGCGCAGCGACGATGATCAGCGCATCGATCCAGCTCTGGAAATTGACGACGATCAGCAGGTACACCAGCACGATCGCCATCGCGAGGCCCACGCCCAGCCCGATGAACGAGGCCTGCATCGTCTGCACCTGGCCGCGCAGCACCACCTGGCTGCCACGCGGCAGCTTCGGGCGGATCTCGTCGACCAGCGCCTGCACCTTGCCGGCGACGCTCGCGAGGTCGGTGCCCTGCACGCCGACGTACACATCGATCGCCGGCAGGATGTTGTAGCGCGAGGCCACCGCGAGCTGCCGGCCCGGTGCCGCCTCGACCAGGTTGCCCAGCAGCTGCGTGCCGCCCGCGGCCGCGGCGGCCGTGCCACTCCCCGCGCCGACCGCGCCGACCGGCAGGTTCAGCAGCGCGTCCAGTGAATCCACCTTGTACTGCGGCGTCTGCACCGCGATGTTGTAGACCACGCCGTTCTGCGGGTTCAGCCAGAAGGCCGGCGCCGTCTGCGAGCTGCCCGACAGCGAGATCAGCACGTTCTGCCCGACGTTCGACGCGGTGAGGCCGAGCTGCTGCAGCCGCGAGCGGTCCATGTTGAGGTTCAGCGCCGGCAGGTCGTTGCGCTGGTGCACGTGCGCATCGACGGCGCCGGGGATCTCGCGGATCTTGCGCGTCAGCTCGGCCGCCAGCGCCGCGTTGGCGGCGAGGTTCTGGCCGGTGAACTGCACGTCGATCGCCGCCGGCAGCCCGAAGTTCAGGATCTGCGTGACGATGTCGGCCGGCTGGAAGAAGAACTCGGTACCCGGAAAGCGCTTCGGCAGCTCGGCGCGCAGCAGGCTGATGAACTCGTCGGTCGGCCGGTGGCCCTCCTTCAGCGAGAGCTGCAGCTCGCCATCGAGCGTGCCGATGGTGCCGGCATTGCTGTACGACAGGTTGATGCCGCTGTTGGGCACGCCCAGGTTGTCGAGGATGGTCTCCAGCTGGTCGGCCGGGATCAGCTCGCGGATCACTGCCTCGACCTCGTCGGCCAGCCGCGCGGTCTCCTCGATGCGCGTGCCGGTGGGCGCGCGCAAGTGCAGCCGGATCTGGCCCGAATCGACGCTCGGGAAGAAATCGCGCCCGAGGAACGGGATCAGCCCGCACGACAGCACGCAGAACAGCGAGAAGCCGATCACGAAGCGCCTGCGCTGCGACAGCAGGGCCGACAGCGACAGCGTGTAGACCCGGCGCACGCGCTCGAACTGGCGGTCGAAGGCGAGGTACACGCGCTGCAGCGCGTTCGGCTTCGCGCCCTTCGGTGCCGCATGCGCCTTGGCCATCAACAGCATCACCAGCGTCGGCACCAGCGTGCGCGACAGCAGGTACGACGCGATCATCGCGAACACCACCGCCTCGGCCATCGGCACGAACAGGAAGCGCGCGACGCCCGACAGGAAGAACATCGGCACGAACACGATGCAGATGCACAGCGTGGAGACGAAGGCCGGCACGCCGATCTCGCCGGCGCCGACCTCGATCGCCTCGATCAGCGGCGTGCCCAGGTGCAGGTGGCGCTCGATGTTCTCGATCGTCACGATCGCCTGGTCGACCAGGATGCCCACCGACAGCGCCAGGCCGCCGAGCGTCATCAGGTTCAGCGTCTCGCCGAGCATCTGCAGCACCAGGATGGACGCGAGGATCGACAGCGGGATCGTCGCCGCGATGATCAGCGTGCTGCGCCAGTTGCCGAGGAACAGCAGCACCATCGCGGCCGTCAGCAGCGCGGCGATCACCGCCTCGGCGATCACGCCCTTGACCGCTGCCTTCACGAACACCGACTGGTCGAACAACGGCGTCACCTTCACGTCGGCCGGCAGCGTCTGCGCGGCGCGCGGCAGCAGCGCGCGCAGGTTGTCGACGATGTCGAGCGTCGAGGCGCCGCCGTTCTTCAGCACCGACAGCAGCACGCCGCGCGCGCCGTCCTGCCGCACGATGTTGGTCTGCGGCGAGAAGCCGTCGCGCACGTAGGCAACGTCGCGCAGGTAGGTGGTGGCCGAACCGTTCGTGCGCACCGGCAGGTCGTTCAGCCCGGCGACCGCGTCGGGCGAGCCGTTCATCTTCACGGTGTACTCGGTGGCGCCGAACTTCGCGGTGCCCGACGGCAGGATCAGGTTCTGCAGGTTGATCGCGTTGACCACGTCGGCCGGCGACAGCCCGCGCGCCTGCAGCGCCGCGGTGTCGAGGTCGACCGAGATCAGCCGGTTCTTGCCGCCGTACGGGAACGGCACGGCCACGCCGGGAATCGTGATGAGTTGCGGGCGCAGCTGGTTGACCGCGGCGTCGAACACCGATTGCTCCGGCAGCGTCGGGCTCGACAGCGCGAGCTGCACCACCGGGATGCTGGAGGCCGAGTACTTGATCACCAGCGGCGGCGTGGTGCCCGGCGGCAGCTGCCGCACCTGGGTCTGCATCGACGCGACGACCTGGGCGATCGCGGTCTGGATGTTGGCGGTCGGCTGGAAGAAGACCTTGATCACCGCGACGCCGTTCAGCGATTGCGATTCGATGTGCT
Source organism: Rhizobacter sp. P2_H3 (assembly GCF_056403355.1). Lineage (NCBI taxonomy): Bacteria > Pseudomonadati > Pseudomonadota > Betaproteobacteria > Burkholderiales > Sphaerotilaceae > Rhizobacter > Rhizobacter sp. P2_H3. Next base: position 4,491 of record NZ_JBFUFQ010000042.1, read on the forward strand.
CGATGTCGCTGACGGTGGTGGTGAGCCCGCGCTCGCTCTGCGCCGAGATCCGCTGGCCCATCTCCTGGGCCGACAGCCCGCCGTAGTTCCAGATGATGCTGATCACCGGAATGTTGATTTCCGGGAAGATGTCGGTCGCCATGTTGCGCAGCGCGAACGGCGTGGCCAGCACGATCAGCAAGGCCATCACGATGAACGTGTAGGGGCGACGGAGCGCCAGCTGGACCATGGACATCGATCGAGACCTCTCAAGGAAACGCCGGGCCGCCCCAAGTTCCTTGACCCCCTCGGGGGGCCTGACGCGAAGCGGCAGGTGTGGGGGCCAACTGTTACGCGGGTCGTCGATCATAGGCAGATTCGCATTGCCGACGTGTGGCCGGTGGCGATGGCCGCCTGCGGCGAACACCCTGCGATGCGCGCGGCCGTCAGCCCGGCGTAAGCTGCCGGCACGCGGCGCGGGCCCGCCGCGAAGGAGTGGACATGGGCTGCCGACGCTGTGCACTGATCCGGGGCGCGCTGGGTGCGTCGATGGCATCGCTCGCGCTGGCGGCCGAGCCGCCGCTGCCACCGCCCGGCAGCGCGCCGAACCTGCCGAGCTGCGTGAGCACCGCGTGGATCCACTTCGGCCGCGACGACCGCGCCGCGGTGCTGGACGACGGCGACCGGCGCGCGGTGCTCGCCGAGATGCACAGCCTGTACCCGGTGCTCGAGCGCGACGGCGTGCCGGTGTCGCGCGTGGTGCTGTGGCGCCAACCCGGCGGCGAGCTGCTCTATGTGACCGCGATCGACAACCCTCGCCAGGTGGGCGAGGCCTGCTTCATCGCGACGGTGTCGGCAGCGCGCTTCAGCCTGACGGCGCCGCTGCTGCGCAAGTACCTGCTGCTGGAAGCGGCCCCTTGACGGGGGCGCGGGCGGGGCTCAGCCGCCGGCGCGCTTGACGGTGTGGCCGGCGCGCTTCAGGCGCTCCATCACCGTCTCGACGTGGTCGCCTTGCAGCTCGATGACGCCATCTTTCACGGTGCCGCCGACGCCGCAGGCGGCCTTCAGCTCGCGTGACAGCAGGGTCAGCGCGTCGGCGTCGAGCAGCAGGCCTTTCACCAGCGTCACGCCCTTGCCCTTGCGGCCCTTGGTCTCGCGCGAGACACGCACGATGCCGTCGCCCTGCGGCAGCGCCTTCTGCGCCTTGCACGCGCACTGCGCGACCGGCTGGCGGCAGTCGGGGCAGATTCGGCCGGTGTCGGTGGAATAGACCAGCGCCGACAGGTCAGCGAGGGTGCCGGACCGGCGTTCGTTGAGGGGCTTCGGCATGGACATCCTTTCGGGCGGCGATGGTAACGCCGGGGCCCGGGCCGCCGCGCAGCGACGTATCCTGGCTCGATCACAAGACCAGGAGACACACCCATGCGCCACCCACCCGTCAGCCGCTACCCGGTGCCCGAACTCGCCGGCCTGCCCGACGACATCCGCGCGCGCATCCTCGATGTGCAGCAGAAGGCGGGCTTCGTGCCGAACGTGTTCCTCGGCTTCGCGCACCGGCCCGACGAGGCGCGGGCCTTCTTCGCGTACCACGACGCGCTGCTGCTGAAGGAAGGCGGCCACCTGACGAAGGGCGAGCGCGAGATGATCATCGTCGCGACCTCGGGGGCCAACAACTGCCTGTACTGCGTGGTCGCGCACGGCGCGATCCTGCGCGTCTACGAGAAGCAGCCGCAGCTCGCCGACCAGGTCGCGACCAACTACCTGAAGGCCGACATCACGCCGCGGCAGAAGGCGATGCTCGGCTTCGCGATGAAGGTCTGCAACGACGCGGCCAACATCGTCGAGTCGGACTTCGAGGCGCTGCGCGTGCACGGCTTCGACGACGAGGACATCTGGGACATCGGCGCGATCACCGCCTTGTTCGGATTGAGCAACCGGATGGCGAACCTGATGAGCCTGCGGCCGAACGATGAGTTCTACCTGATGGGGCGGGTGGCGCGGGAGAAGAAGGCCTAGCGGATCAGCAGGCCCTCGGCGGTCCATTGCTGGACCGTGCCGACCACCCCGACCGCATCGGCCGCGATCTCGCACAGCGCGCTGAAGTCCTCGCCCCGCATCGCCGCCACGAGCAACCGCGCCTCGAGCGCGCTCGCCACCGTCCGCCAGCGCGTCTCCAGCAGCGGCCGCCAGACGATCAGCTGGTGCTCGCCCGCCTCGGGCTCGGCCAGCTCCGGCTCGTCGTCGCCCTGCAGCGCCCGCCACGCAGGTTCCACGTGCCAGTCGAGCGCCAGCACCTGCACGCTCGGATGAAAGCGCAGCACGCGCTGCGGCCAGCCGTCGACGGGCAGCGCCGCCAGCTCGGCCGGTGTCATCGGCGTCGCATCCGCCGCATCGAAGGCATCGCGCAACGCCCACTCCATGCGTGCCAGGTCGACGAACGCCGGATGCGGCACCAAGCCGGGATGTGCCGCCATGAACTCCGCCAGCCGGTGCCCGAACCAGCGGATCGACGGCTGCCGCGACGGATGCGCCTGCAGGTAGGCCTCGGCCAGCGCATCGAAGGCCTCGTCGCCCATCGCGCGCGGCAGCACGCCGTGGTTGTCGCGCAGCGCCGCCACCAGCCGCGCGCGGTAGGCGTTCTGGTAGATGCGCAGCAGCGGCTCGTGCTGCACCGGCTCGCGCAGCAATCCTTCGGGAGCCACCGCGCCGAGCATTGCAGCGTGCAGCCCGCTCTGCTGGTGCATCAACACGCTCATGCGGCCTCCGCCATCTGCAGCGCCGCAGCTTCCACCGCGCGCGCCTGGTCCAGCTCGACCACCAGTTCCGCCAGCGGCGGGATGTGGTCGTCGCGCTCGATCATCGCCGGCACCCGGCCGAGCCGCTGCACCGTGTAGCCATAGAGCGCCCACACCGCCGCGCACACCGGGTGGTCGTGCGTGTCGATCAGGTAGCTGCCATGGTCTTCGTGCCCGGCCAGGTGGATCTGCCGCACGCGCTCGCGCGGCATCGCGTCGATGAAGCGCCGTGCATCGAAGCCATGGTTCACGCTGCTGACGTGCACGTTGTTGACGTCCAGCAGCAGCTCGCAGTCGGCGCGCTGCAGCAGCTCGCCGATGAACTCCCACTCGCTCATCTCGTCGGCCGCGAAGCTGACGTAGCTCGACACGTTCTCCAGCACCAGCCGCCGGCCGAGCACATCCTGCACCTGGCGCACGCGCGGCACCAGGTGGCGCAGCGCCGCCTCGGTGTAGGGCATCGGCATCAGGTCATGCAGGTTGTGGTGGTCGACGCCGGTCCAGCACAGGTGGTCGGAGACCCAGGCCGRCTCGATGCGATCGGCCAGCGCCTTCAGGTCGCGCAGGTAACCGGCGTTCAGCGGGTCGGTGCTGCCGATCGACATCGACACGCCGTGCATCACCATCGGGTGGTCGCGGCGGATGCGATCGAGGTGGTGCAGCGGCTTGCCGCCGGGCACCATGTAGTTCTCGGAGATCACTTCGAGCCAGTCGACGCGCCGCGCGAGTGCGCGGTCGTCGCTGCAGAAGTTGCGGTAGTGCTCGGTGCGCAGCCCGAGCCCGAAGCCTTGCAGCGCGGTGTTCATGTCAATGCCGGCTTCGGGCGCCAGGTCTTACTTCAGCACCGTGCCGCCGGCGCTGGTGCACTCGGCAGCGGTCTTCTTGCCGACCCAGCCCTGGCCCTTGCAGCCGTTCTGGCCCTTGCATTCGCTCTTGGCGGTCTTGCAGTCGGAGGTGCCCTTGCAGCTGTTGACGCCGGCGCACTTGACGCTGCCTTCATCGGCAGCCTGCACGCTGGTGGCAACGGTGCCCAGCGAGAACAGGGCGGCGGCGGTGGTGGCCAGGGCGAGGCCGGACTTCAGGTTCAGCATGATCGGTTCCTTCAGGTTGGTGTGGGGACGTGCAGGCGGGGATGAATCCCCCGCGCCAGCCCCACTCTGTCGGTAACCGCCGCGCGTCCTTACACCGGCTGCTTCAGCACTTCGGCCATCGCGACCGCCGTCGCCTCGACGTTGCCCGAGTTCAGCCCCGCGACGCACATGCGCCCCGAGCGCACCAGGTACACCGCATGGTCCTCGCGCAACCGGTCGCACTGCTCGGCCGTCAGCCCGGTGTAGCTGAACATCCCGCGCTGGCTCAGGAAGTAGCCGAAGTCGCGGCCCGGCAGCTTGGCGCTCAGCACTGCATGCAGCTTCTCGCGCATCGCCTTGATGCGGACACGCATCGCGTCGAGCTCGGCCGCCCACTGCTCGTACAGCGCCGGCGTCTGCAGCACCCGCGCGACGATCTGGCCGCCATGCGTCGGCGGGCTGCTGTAGTTCCTGCGGATCGTCGCCTTCATCTGGCCCAGCACCAGCGCCGCTTCGGCCGCGTTCGGGCACACCACGCTCAGGCCGCCGCAGCGCTCGCCATACAACGAGAAGCTCTTCGAGAACGAGCTCGCGACGAAGAAGCTCAGCCCCGCATCGGCCAGCGCGCGGATCGCGAACGCGTCCTGCGAGATGCCGTCGCCGAAGCCCTGGTAGGCGATGTCCACGTACGGGATCAGCTTGCGCTGCGCCAGCACCGGGATCAGCTCGGCCCACTGCGCCGCGCTCAGGTCGACGCCGGTCGGGTTGTGGCAGCAGGCGTGCAGCAGCACGATGCTCTTCTCCGGCAGCACCGACAGCGCCGCCAGCATCTCGGGGAAGCGCACGCCGCCGGTGGCCGCGTCGTAGTACGGATAGGTGCTGACGGTGAAGCCCGCGCCCTCGAACATCGCGCGGTGGTTGTCCCAGGTCGGGTCGCTGACCCACACGCTGGATTGCGGGAAATAGCGCTTCAGGAAATCGCCGCCCACCTTCAGCCCGCCGGAGCCGCCGAGCGTCTGGATCGTCGCGACCCGCCCGCTGGTCACCGCCTCGTGCGTGGCGCCGAACAGCAGGTGCTGCACCGCCTGGCGGTAGTTGGCCGCGCCTTCCATCGGCTGGTACGGGCGCGCGCCGATCGCCTGCAGCATCGCCGATTCGGCCTCGCGCACCGCGCGCATCACCGGCAGCCGGCCTGCGTCATCGAAGTAGATGCCGATGCTCAGGTTGATCTTGTGCGGCCGGGGGTCGCGCCCGAAGGCCTCGTTGAGGGTCAGGATGGGATCGCCCGCGTAGGCGTCGACGTGCTCGAACATGGTGCTGCCTTGGGTGGAGAGGTGAGTCGGTGTCGGATGCAAATTATCCGCGACGCCCTTCAGCCCCCGCCCGGCGCGGCCGATATCCCTCGGGCGAGGCGCCGCCGATGTCCGGCCGGCACCCGCTCCACCCCGGCGCAGGGCAGAGACCAGAGAGTTCCCCGAGTGACTGTCAGATCGATCCGCAACAAGGCGCACTGGGCCGCATACGCCACCGTGGTGACGTTGGCGGTCGCCGTCTTCCTGGCCGCCTGGTCGGCCCGGCAGGATCGGCTGTGGGGCGACATGCAGGAGGCCGCGCACGAGGCGGCGCGCGAGGTCGGGCTGTCGACGCGCTCGGCACGCAACAGCGTCTTCATGCTGCAGGGTGTCGCGAACGGCCTGTTCCAGCAGCAGGGCCTCACGCTGTCGAAGGAGCACGCGGCAGCGCTCGCCGAGCGGCTGGACATCCCCGGCACCACCGTGCTGCTGCCGACCATGCGGGCCGCGCACCACACCGCGCGCGCATCGGGCAACAACCATGCCGATTCGCCGGCCTTCAGCATGGCCGGCCCGAAACCGGCGCCGGCCAGTGAAGCAGGTCGCGAGAAGGGCCGCGAGATCGAGATCGCGCTCGCGCTCGGGCCGGCGCTGATCCAGGCCAAGACCACGCAGGCGGCCGCCGCCGCGGTGTACTACCTGTCGGGCCAGGGCTTCCACCTGATCTTTCCGCCGGCCTCCGACGACCTGCAGCTGTTCACGCCCGACATGCTGGGCCGCGACCCCTACCGCGACGGCCTCGTCGAGCGCAACCCCGGCCGCGCGCCGGTCTGGTCGGCCTCGTACGACGACCCCAAGGGCAACGGGCTGGTCAGCACGCTGGCGATCCCGATCGACGATGCCGACGGCCACTACCGGGCCATCGCGGCGATGGATTTCCAGCTCGACAGCCTGTCGCAGTACGTGCGCCGGCCGGCGCTGGGCATCGCGACCGCCTTCATCCTCGACGACCACGACCGCGTGATCGCGCACCCGACGATGGTCGGCGGCGCCTCCGACAAGGCGCCGACGCTGCAGCAGGTGGCCGAGCGCGCCGGCACCTCGGGCGACTGGAGCGCGCTGCGCACCGCGCCGGCCAACAACCGGCAGCAGATCGCCGCCGACTGGGCGCTGGTCTACGACATCGAATCCACGCCGTGGCGCTATGCGATCGTGGTCGACCGCGCGCAGCTGCGCTGGGCCGCGCTGCGCACGATGCCGCTGGAGGCCGGCGCGCTCGCCGCGCTGCTGCTGTTGCTGGGCTATGCCGAGAAGCGCCGCCGCGAGGCGCTGGTGTCGCTGCGCCGCAAGGCGGCCGAGGACGTGCTGCAGGCCGCGCCGGCGCCGGTGGCGGTGCTGCGCCAGGCCGACCTGTCGATCATGATGGCCAATGCCGCGCTGCTGCGGCTGTTCGGCGACGACGGCACCGTCGATGCGGCCCGAGCCCGCCAGAGCGCGCACGAGCAGCTGCACGACCTGATCAAGAGCCTGTCGTCGCAGGAGCAGATCGATGCCGGCCGCGTCAGCGAGATGTGCCTGCAGCGCAGCGACAGCACGCCGTTCTGGGTGCTGGTGCGCTGCGTGCCGCTGGTGCACGAGGACGAGCCCGGCTGGCTGTGCAGCCTGACCGAGGTGACGGCGCTGAAGCAGGCGCAGGACCAGCTGGAGACGCTGGCCACCACCGATCCGCTGACCGGCGCGCTGAACCGCCGAGCGATCGCCACGCGCGGCAACGCCGAGCTGAAGCGCGTCGGCCGCACCGCGGCGAGCTTCTCGGTGCTGCTGCTGGACATCGACCTGTTCAAGCGCGTCAACGACGAGCACGGCCACCCGGCCGGCGACCGCGTGCTGCAGGCGGTGGCCCGGGCCTGCCAGGGCGCGCTGCGCGAGCTCGACGTGTTCGGCCGCTGGGGCGGCGAGGAGTTCGTCGCGCTGCTGCCGGACACCGGCCACGATGGTGCGGTGACCGCGGCCGAGCGGCTGCGCAGTGCGATCGAGAACCTGTGCATCGACGACGATGCGGGCCGGCCGATCCGCCCGACCGTCAGCATCGGCGTGGCGGTCGTGCAGCCGGCCGGCGATTCGCTGGAGGCGCTGCTGTCGCGCGCCGACACCGCGCTCTACGTCGCGAAGGCGGCCGGCCGCAACCGCGTGTGCGTGGCGCCCGCGGGCAACGCGCCGGCCGAGGTGGTTCAGGCAGCCGTCGTTCAGGCCGAGAGTGCGGCCTCGATGTCGGCCGACAGCGATTCGGGCGTGTCGGTCGGCGCATAGCGCTTGATCACCTGGCCGTCCTTGCCGACCAGGAACTTCGTGAAGTTCCACTTGATCGCCTTGGTGCCGAGGATGCCCGGGGCTTCGGCGGTCAGCCACTTGTAGAGCGGGTGGGCATCGCTGCCGTTCACGTCGGTCTTGGCCATCATCGGGAAGCTGACGCCGTAGTTCAGCTGGCAGAACGACGCGATCTCGTCGTTGCTGCCGGGATCCTGGTGGCCGAACTGGTTGCTCGGGAAGCCGACGACGGCGAGCCCCTTGTCGGCGTATTTCTTCCACAGCGCCTCCAGCCCGGCGAACTGCGGCGTGAAGCCGCACGCGCTCGCGGTGTTGACGATCAGCAGCACCTTGCCGCGCTGGGCCGCCAGCGGTGCCGGCTTGCCGTCGATCGTGGTGGCTTCGAAGTCGTAGGCTGTGGTCATGGTCGTTCCCTTTCAGTTGGAGAAAGCAGCGATGCCCGTCTGGGCGCGGCCGAGGATCAGCGCGTGCACGTCGTGCGTGCCCTCGTAGGTGTTGACCACCTCCAGGTTCACCAGGTGCCGCGCGACGCCGAACTCGTCGCTGATGCCGTTGCCGCCCATCATGTCGCGCGCCAGCCGGGCGATGTCGAGGCTCTTGCCGCAGGAGTTGCGCTTCATGATCGACGTGATCTCGACCGCGGCGGTGCCCTCGTCCTTCATGCGGCCCAGCCGCAGGCAGCCCTGCAGGCCGAGCGTGATCTCGGTCTGCATGTCGGCCAGCTTCTTCTGCACCAGCTGGTTGGCCGCGAGCGGCCGGCCGAACTGCTTGCGGTCGAGCACGTACTGGCGCGCACGGTGCCAGCAGTCCTCGGCCGCGCCGAGCGCGCCCCAGGCGATGCCGTAGCGCGCGCTGTTCAGGCAGGTGAACGGGCCCTTCAGGCCACGCACCTCGGGGAAGGCGTTCTCCTCGGGGCAGAACACGTTGTCCATCACGATCTCGCCGGTGACGCTGGCGCGCAGCCCCACCTTGCCGTGCACCGCCGGCGCGCTCAGGCCCTTCCAGCCCTTCTCGAGCACGAAGCCGCGGATCGCGCCGCTGTCGTCCTTGGCCCAGACCACGAACACGTCGGCGATCGGGCTGTTGGTGATCCACATCTTCGCGCCCGACAGGCTGTAGCCGCCGTCGACCTTGCGCGCCCGCGTGACCATGCTGCCGGGGTCGGAGCCGTGGTCCGGCTCGGTCAGGCCGAAGCAGCCGATCCACTCGCCGCGCGCGAGCTTCGGCAGGTACTTCTGCTTCGTCGCCTCGTTGCCGAACTCGTGGATCGGCACCATCACCAGCGACGACTGCACGCTCATCATCGAGCGGTAGCCGGAGTCGACGCGCTCGACCTCGCGCGCCACCAGCCCGTAGCAGACGTAGTTCAACGCGGCGCCGCCGTAGGCCTCGGGGATGGTCGGGCCGAGCAGGCCGAGCTCGCCCATCTCGCGGAAGATCTCGACATCGGTCTTCTCATGGCGGAAGGCCTCGAGCACGCGCGGCGCGAGGCGGCCCTGCGCGTAGTCGCGGGCGGCGTCGCGCACCTGGCGCTCGTCGCTGTCGAGCTGCTGGTCGAGCAGCAGCGGGTCGTCCCACTGGAAGGCTGCTTTGGTCGTGGACATGACGGAATCTCCGGGAGGGGTTTCGGGTGTCGGTTCGCAGGGCAAGGATGGCAGGGTAACCCTTGTCGGCTTGTCGGGCGCTTGTCCGGTGTCTTCAGGCTTCGTCCGCCAGCAGCGACAGCCCGAGCAGCGCGCGCCGCTTCAGCCACGGGCTCGGGCGATAGCGCGGATCGCCGTAGAAGGCGTGCATGCGTTCGAGGATCGTGAGCACCGTGCGCGCGCCGAGCCGGTCGCCCCAGGCGAGCGGCGGCAGCGGGTAGTTCAGGCCGAGCTTGACGGCGAGGTCGATGTCGGCCGGCGTCGCGATGCGCTGCTGCGCGATGTCGCAGGCGATGTTGACGATGGTCGCGACGACGCGCTGCGCGACCAGCCCCGCGCTGTCGCGGATCACGGTCACCGGCACGCCGTCGGCCGCGAACAGGCCATGCGCCGCATCGCGCCACGCGGCGGTGGTGGCCGGCGTGGTCATCACGACGCGGCGGCGCGACAGGTCGAACAGCGTCTCCACCGCCACCGTGCGCTGCGCATCGAGGCCGAGGCGCTGCACGCAGGTCGTCGCATCGTCGCCGACCGGCGCAACCACGCACAGGCTGCCGGCACGCGGCGCGGCGCCGTCGTCGACCGGCACGCCGAGCGTGGCCACCAGCGTGCGCAGCGCCGCCGGCGCATCGGGYGCGAGCCACACCGACGCCGGCCGCGCGGCCGGTGCCGCCGCCTCGGCGATCGCCTGCTTCTGCCCGCCGTCGTAGCGGTAGAAGCCGCGCCCGGCCTTGCGCCCGACCAGGCCGGCGGCGAGCATCTGGCGCGTCAGCGGCTGCGGCCGGTAGCGCGGCTCATCGTAGTACTGGCGGTAGATGGATTCCATCACCGGGTGCGACACGTCGAGCGCGGTGATGTCCATCAGCTCGAACGGGCCGACGATGAAGCCGGCCACGTCGCGCAGCACGCGGTCGATCTCGTGGAACTCGGCGACGCCCTCGGCCAGGATGCGCAGGCCCTCGGTGCCGAAGCCGCGCCCGGCGTGGTTGACGATGAAGCCCGGCGTGTCCTTCGCGCGCACCGCGGTGTGCCCCAGGCGCCGGCCGAGCGCCAGCAGGTTCAGCGTGACGGCCGGGTCGGTCAGCAGCCCGTCGACCGCCTCGACCACCTTCATCACAGGGACCGGGTTGAAGAAGTGGAAGCCGGCCACCCGCGCCGGCAGCCGCAACGAGGCGGCGATCGCGGTGACCGACAGCGACGAGGTGTTGCTCGCGAGCACGCAGTCGTCGCGCACCAGCGCCTCGAGCTGGGCGAACAGCGCCTGCTTGGCGCCGAGGTCTTCGACGATCGCCTCGATGACGACATCGCAGTCGCGCAGCGCCTCGAGCGTGGCGACCGGCGCGAAGCGCGCGGTGGCGGCTGCCGCCTGCTCGGCGCTCAGCTTGCCGCGTTCGTGCAGCGTGCGCAGCGTGCCGGCCAGCTTCTCGCAGCCCGCTGCCGCACCGCCCTCGCGCGCATCGAAGACCCGCACCGCCAGCCCGGCCTGCGCCGCGATCTGCACGATGCCCATGCCCATCACGCCGGCACCGACCACGCCCAAGGTCAGCGGGGCGGTGGCGAAACGGGGCCGTTCATCCTGGGGATCGGTCTGCATTGCGGGACACCATGCTTCGGGTTCGAGACAGCCGCCGATTGTTCACGGTGCCGTCTTCCACTGTCAAACCAGGAGGCTGACACCTTGGCGACAGCGGGATTCACCGTGTTTACAAGCCCCCGCCCCGCTCCTAGCATGGCTTTTCCATGCCGTCTGCCCTCCCCGCCCACTTTGCCCACTGGCCGCCCGGCCTGCCGCGCCACCTGACGCTGCCGCAGACCCACCTCTTCCACAACCTGCAGGTGTCGGCGCAGCGCTTTCCGGACAAGGCGGCGGTCATCTTCTACGACAGCGTGATGAGCTATGCCGAGCTGCTGGCCGGCACCGAGCGCATCGCCGGCTGGCTGCAGCAGGCGGGCGGCGTGCAGGCCGGCGACCGCGTGCTGCTCTACCTGCAGAACAGCCCGCAGTGGGTGATGGCGTTCTACGGCATCCTGCGCGCCAACGCGGTGGTGGTGCCGGTCAACCCGATGAACCGCAGCGAGGAGCTGCGCCACTACGTGCACGACAGCGGCGCGCGCGTCGCCGTCGTGCCGCAGGACCTGCTGGCGCAGATGCAACCCCTGCTCGACGACGTCGGCGAGAACGGCCTGCGGCAGCTGCTCGTCGTCACTTACGCCGATGCACTGACCGCGCCCACCGACCTGCCGGTGCCCGAAGCCGTCTCGGCCACGCCGCTTTCGTTCGACGCGCCCCGGCTCACCGCATGGCGCGACGCCCTCGCGCAGGATCATCGCCCCGGCCCGCTGACCGCCGGCCCCGACGACCTGTGCGTGATGCCCTACACCTCCGGCACCACCGGCCGGCCCAAGGGCTGCATGCACACCCACCGCAGCGTGATGAGCACGCTGGTCGGCGGCGTGCAGTGGTTCGGCCGCACGCAGGACGCGGTCTACCTGTCGGTGCTGCCGTTCTTCCACGTCACCGGCATGGCCGGCAGCCTGAACGGCCCGCTGTACCTCGGCGCGACGATGGTGGTGCTGGCGCGCTGGGACCGCGACGCCGCCGCGCAGTGCATCCAGCGCCACCGCGCGACGGTGCTGCAGGCGATCTCGACGATGGTGGTCGACTTCCTGTCGAACCCGCGCCTCGCGGACTACGACCTGAGCAGCCTGCAGGGCATCCGCGGCGGCGGCGCGGCGATGCCGGCCGCCGTGGCCGCGCGGCTGCGCGAGCTGACGGGGCTGGACTACGTCGAGGGCTACGGCATGACCGAGGCGATGGCCGCGACGCACATCAACCCGCCGCACCGGCCGAAGCCGCAGTGCCTGGGCATCCCGGTGTTCGATGTCGACGCGCGGGTCGTCGACCCGGCCACGCTCGCCGAGGTGCCGGCCGGCGAGACCGGCGAGGTGGTCGTGCACGGCCCGCAGGTGATGCGCGGCTACTGGAACGACGAGGCCGCCACGCGCGACGCCTTCATCGAGATCGGTGGCCGCCGCTTCCTGCGCACCGGCGACCTGGCGCAGGTCGATGCCGACGGCTACTTCTTCATGGTCGACCGGCTCAAGCGGATGATCAACGCGTCGGGCTTCAAGGTGTGGCCGGCCGAGGTCGAATCGCTGATGTACCGCCACCCGGCCGTGCTCGAGGCCTGCGTGATCGCCGCGCGCGACGCCCGCCGCGGCGAGACGGTGAAGGCATTGGTGGTGCTGCGCGCGGGCCACGAGGCCGTGACCGCGCAGGAGCTGATCGCGTGGAGCCACGAGCACATGGCCGCCTACAAGAGCCCGCGCATCGTCGAGTTCGTCGCCGCGCTGCCGAAATCCGGCAGCGGCAAGGTGATGTGGCGCGAGCTGCAGGAGCGCGAACTCGCCGCCACATCGACACCACAACCAGGAGACAGCCCATGAGCCACATCCCCCTGCTGCGCCGGCGCTCGCTGATCGTCGCCGCCGGCGGCGCGGCCCTGGCGGCGCCGCTGCGCGTGCTGCGCGCCGAGAGCTTCCCGAGCAAGCCCATCACGCTGATCGTGCCGTGGCCGGCCGGCGGCTCCACCGACCGCCACCTGCGCACGCTGGCCGACATCGCCGGCAAGCTGCTGGGCCAGAACATCATCGTGCAGAACCAGCCCGGCGCCGGCGGCACGCTCGGGCCGGGGATGATGGCGAGCACCGCCAGGCCCGACGGCTACACGATCGCGCAGTTCCCGATGGGCATGCTGCGGCTGCCGCACATGCAGAAGGTGAACTGGCACCCGATCAACGACTTCACGTTCATCATGGGCATCTCGGGCTACACCTTCGGCTTCACGGTGCGCGCCGATTCGCCGTTCAAGACCTTCAACGACTACATCGAGGCGGCGCGCCGCGAGCCCGGCAAGATCGACTACGGCTCCACCGGCATCGGCACCTCGCCGCACCTGCTGATGGAGGAGCTGGCCGACAACGCGAAGGTGCGGCTGAACCACATCCCGTTCAAGGGCAACGCCGACCTGCAGCAGGCGCTGCTCGGCGGCCACGTGATGGCCCAGAGCGACGCGACCGGCTGGGACAAGTTCGTCGACAACGGCCAGATGCGGCTGCTCGTCACCTTCGGCGAGCGGCGCACGAAGCGCTGGCCGAACGTGCCGACCGCGAAGGACCTGGGCTACGGCGTGGTGTCCAGCTCGCCGTACGGGCTGGTCGGCCCGAAGGGCATGGACCCGGCGATCGTGAAGACGCTGCACGATGCCTTCAAGAAGGCGATGGACGACCCGCGGCATGTCGAGCTGCTCGACCAGCTGAACCAGGAGGCCTGGTACCGCAGCGGCGACGACTATGCGGCCTGGGCACGCGAGACCTTCGTGAAGGACAAGGCGCTGATCGAGCGCCTGGGCCTCGCCGCGAAGGCCTGACGTGGGCGTGCTCGCGCTGGTGTCGCCCTTGCCCGTGGCGCCATACGCCGAGGCCCTGCGGCGCGCGGCCCAAGGCATCGATGTGTGGACGAGCGACGACGAGGCGCCGCCGGAGCGCGTCGAGGCCCTGCTCGCGTGGCGCCTGCAGCCGGGGCAGCTCGCACGCTGGCCGAACCTGCGCCTGGTGTGCAGCATCGGCGCGGGGGTCGACAAGCTGATGCCGGCGGACCTGCCGGCGTCGGTCGTGCTGGCGCGCGTCGTCGATGCGAACCAGGGCTGCGAGATCGCGCAATACGTGCTGGCCTGCACGCTCGGCTTCACGAGAGACCTCGGGCGCTATGCGCAGCAGCAGGCCGCGGCGCAGTGGCTGCGTCACCCGGTGCGGGCGGCGGCGCAGTGCCGTGTCGGCATCCTCGGGCTCGGCGCGGTCGGGCAGGCGGTGGCGCGGGCCTTCGTGCCGCTGGGCTACCCGGTGGCGGGCTGGAGCCGGCGCGGCGAGCCGGTGGCCGGGGTCGAGGTGTTCAGCGGCGATGCCGGCCTCGCGGCACTGCTCGCGCGCAGCGACGTGCTGGTCTGCACGCTGCCGTTGACGCCAGCGACGCGCGGGCTGCTGAACCGGGCGACGCTGTCGCAGTTGCCGCGCGGTGCGTTCGTCGTCAGCGTCGGCCGCGGCGAGCACCTCGTGGAGGCCGACCTGCGCGCGCTGCTCGACGAAGGCCACCTGGCCGGTGCCGCGCTCGACGTGTTCGAGCGTGAGCCGCCCGATCCGTCGAACTGGGTGTGGCGGCACCCGAAGGTGGTCGCGACGCCGCACATCGCGGCGCAGGCCTCGTTCGACACCGTCGCGGCGCAATGCCTCGACGCGCTGCGCCGCGTGCGCGATGGGCAGTTGCCGCTGCATGCCGTCGATCGCTCGGCGGGGTATTGACGATGGACGACGCCTTCCGGACGATTCCCTCGCAGGTCCGCACCCATGCGCAGGCGCGGCCGGCGCAGGCGGCGCTGATGCAGGGCGGCGAAGTGCTGTCGTATGCCGCACTCGATGCGCTGATGGACCGCATCGCCGCCGCGCTGCAGCGCGATGGCGTGCAGGTGGGCGAGGCGGTCGCGGTGTGCGCCGGCACGTCGACGCGCTACGCCGCGGTGTTCCTCGGCGCGCTGCGCGCCGGCGTGGTCGTCGCGCCGCTCGCACCGTCGTCGACGGCCGAGAGCCTGGCCGCGATGCTGGCCGATGCGCAGCCGCGCGCGCTGTTCGTCGATGCCGCGGCCGGCGCGTTGATTGCTGCATCCGAGGTACCGCGCATCGCGCTCGACGACGACGCGGCCTTCGAGCGCTGGCTCGCACCGGCCGGAGCACGCGTGGACGAACCGGCGCTGCCACCCGACGCGCCGTTCAACATCATCTATTCGTCCGGCACCACCGGCGTGCCGAAGGGCATCGTGCAGTCGCACGGCATGCGCTGGTCGCATGTGCAGCGTGGCCGGCAGTACGGCTACACGCCCGATGGTGTCACGCTGCTCGCGACGCCGCTGTACTCGAACACCACGCTGGTGGTGTTCTTCCCGACGCTGGCCTATGGCGGCTGCGCCGTGCTGATGCCGAAGTTCGACGCGGCCGGCTACCTGGCGCTGGCCGCGCGGCACCACGCGACGCACACGATGCTGGTGCCGGTGCAGTACCAGCGGCTGATGGCGCTGCCGGGCTTCGGGCAGCACGACCTCTCCGCCTTCATCAACAAGTTCTGCACCAGCGCGCCGTTCGGCGCCGCGCTGAAGGCGGATGTGCTGGCGCGCTGGCCGGGCGGGCTGGTCGAGTTCTACGGCATGACCGAGGGCGGCGGCACCTGCATCCTTGCGGCGCACGAGCACCCGGACAAGCTGCACACGGTCGGGTGTCCCGCCGAAGGGCACGACATCCGGCTGATCGACGACGACGGCCGCGAGCTGCCGGCCGGCGCCACCGGCGAGGTGGTCGGCCATTCGCCCGGGATGATGCTCGGCTACCACCGGCAGCCGCAGAAGACGCGCGAGGCGGAATGGTTCGATGCGGCGGGCAAGC
Source organism: Rhizobacter sp. P2_H3 (assembly GCF_056403355.1). Lineage (NCBI taxonomy): Bacteria > Pseudomonadati > Pseudomonadota > Betaproteobacteria > Burkholderiales > Sphaerotilaceae > Rhizobacter > Rhizobacter sp. P2_H3. The sequence goes on from NZ_JBFUFQ010000042.1 coordinate 20,087, forward strand.
GCTTTATCCGCACCGGTGATGTCGGGCGCTTCGATGCCGACGGCTTCCTGGTGCTGCTCGACCGCAAGAAGGACGTGGTGATCAGCGGCGGCTTCAACATCTATCCGAGCGACCTCGAGGCGGTGCTGCGCGAGCACCCGGCGGTGGCCGATCTGGCGGTGGTGGGCGTGCCGTCGGCCGAGTGGGGCGAGACGCCGGTGGCCTTCGTCGTGCGGCGCGTGGGGGCGGGTGCGGGGGSGGGGGCGGACGACGCCACGGCCGACGACCTGAAGCACTGGCTGAACGCCCGCGTCGGCAAGACGCAGCGCGTGGCTGGCGTGCGCTTCATTGACGAGCTGCCGCGCAGCGCGATCGGCAAGGTGCTGAAGCGCGAGTTGCGCGAGCGTTGGCACTGAGCACAACGGCCGCGCGATTTCTTGCAGCCGCATGAAAGGCGGGCAAGTTCATCGGGTATCCAAAAGTCACGGATGTGAGGGGCGGGTTTACACGTAGGATCCCGCCCGCCAAGGGTTCCACCCGCGGCGCCGGCAGCAGTCAACGGCCGGTTTCATCTCCACGAGACAACACAGGATTCCCCATGAAGAAGATCCTCCTCACCGCCCTCATCGCGATGGCAGGCAGCGTCGGCGCGCACGCCGAAGGCATCTACGTCGGCGTGGCCGCCGGCGGCACCAACATCGACCTCGATTGCAATGGCGCCCCCAGCTGCGACAAGAGCGACACCGGCTTCAAGCTGTTCGGCGGCTACAAGCTGACCGAGAACATCGCCATCGAGGGGCACTACGCCGACTACGGCAAGGCCAAGCTCAGCGGCGGCGGCACCTCCGTCGACGTGAAGCTGTCGGGCTTCGGCATCGGCGCGGCCTACCTGGGCGACTTCACGCCCGACTGGAACGGCGTGGTCCGCGCCGGCGTCGCGCGCAACAAGGTGAAGCTGGATGGCGCAGCCTCCGACTCGGAGAGCAAGACCAAGGCCTACGTCGGCGCCGGCATCGGCTACAAGCTGACCAAGGAAGTCGCGCTGACCGCCGCCATCGACTACACCGAAGGCGAGCTGCAGGGCGACAAGGCCAAGGCCACGCTGTACACGATCGGCGTCAACTACAACTTCTGATCCGCCGACATCGGCCGGCCGATCCCGCGCAATGCGGGGTCGGCTATTTTTTTGCGCGCTGCGCTTCGCCCCACAGGCCCTGGCACTGCTGGGCCAGCGGGCCAGACGCCGCCGAGGCCGGCGGCGCGGGCGTCTTCTTCAGGCGCTTCTGCTCGGCCACGTAGGCGCTGCTCTTGCGCAGCGCGGCCAGCTTGCCCAGCATCTTCTCGTCTTCCGCCACGTGGTACAGCCGCAGGTAGGCCACGTCGCGCTGGCCTTTCATCTCGGGGTACAGCGCCTCGCAGCGCTGGTAGCTGGCGTCGTAGCGGGCCAGTTTCTTCGCATCGAGCGTCAGCGCCTGGGCGGAGCCGGCGAACAGCGTGAGGGCGGCGAGAGCGGTCAGGAGGAGGCGCATGGGGTTGGACTGCAAATGCGGAAGGTCGCAAGCATAGAGCGACTACGCCACAGGCGTGCATCCAGCTGCAACCACGCGCCAAGCCGGCTCTGTGGACAGCTGGTCGAACTGTCCAGGGTGGGTGAACGATGGAAGCAGATCGGCGAGCGGTCGGTGGGAACCGGGCGCAGTTTCGTGTCACTCAGCACGTCGACCCCGTCGCTTCCGCGCGGACGCCACGGGCGACTCCAGCTCCACGAAACACCACAGGATTCACCGTGAAGAAATTTCTCCTCAGCGCACTCATCGCGGCCGGCAGCGTCGGCGCACACGCCGAAGGCCTCTACGTCGGCGCGGCCGCGGGCGGCACCAGGCTCGACGTCGATTGCACCAGTTGCGACAAGAGCGGCACCGGCTTCAAGCTGTTCGGCGGCTACAAGCTGACTGACAACGTCGCCGTCGAGGCGCACTACGCCGACTACGGCAAGGTCGACTTCTTCGACATCGTGCAGGGCAGCATCGTCAACGGCGACATCAGGATGTCGGGCTTCGGCGTCGGTGCCGCGTTCCTGGGCGATTTCGCGACCAACTGGAACGGCGTGCTTCGGGCCGGCGTTGCACGTAACAGGATGAAGGCATCGGCTTCGACCCAAGCAGCGACGCTATCCGCCTCCGAGAGCAAGTTCAAAGGGTATCTCGGTGCCGGCATTGGCTACAAGCTGACGAAGGACGTCTCACTGAACGCCGCCATCGACTTCACCCAAGGCGAGTTCATCGGCGAGAAAATTCAGACCATGCTGTACACGGTCGGCGCGATCTACAACTTCTGATCCGGCCGACCTGACGGCATCGAGCCGGCCTCGCGCGATGCGGGGTCGGTTATTTTTTTGTGCGCTGGTACCGCAGCACCGTCATCGAGCGCGCGGGCAGCGTCGCCGCCGCGGCCGGCTTGATGCGTGTGAACGCCGCCTCCTTGTCGACCACGCGCGCATCGAAGGACTGCCCGCCGGCAAGCTTCCACGACGCCAGGGTCGTCCTCAACGGTTTCGCCTTGGTGTCGCTGTTGATCAGCACGACCGACAGCGTGTCGCCATCGACCAGCGCATGGCTCCACACGCCCGCATCGCTCGCGGACACCGGCACGAACTTCCCCTGCAGCGGCGCGAGCAGCCGGAACGCGTAGTACGTCGCCCGCGGCGCCCCACCGCTGTCGAGCAGGCCGTGGAAGCCGGTCCCCTGGTACGCGAAGTAGTGCGCGAAACGCAGCCCGGCCTCGGCGCTGCGCAGCGCGAACTCGGCGGCCCACAGCGCGCCGACCTGCTCGCCGATGAAGCGCTGGCCGTCGGAGCGGGACGACAGGCCGTATTCGGTGATGCCGAGCTCGATGGCGCGCGCATGGCCGAGCGGGTTGCTCGCCGGGTCGGCCAGCAGACGCCGGTACTCGGCCGGCCAGCGCGTCGCGTCGTCGATGCTCGCGAGCGCGGCCGCCTCGGAGCCGGTGCCTTCGGTCGGGTAGATGTGCCAGGTCAGCACGTCCACCACGTCGCCGCACAGTGCGATGAAGCGGCGCGCAAATGCCGGTGCGATCGGCATCGCGCCCGACACCGCCGGGCCGGCGATGCGCGCCTGCGGGTCCTCGCGCTTGATCGCCGCGGCCTGCGCGCGGAAGACCTCGCAGTAGCGCTCCGGCGTCCAGCTCGCGTCGCCGCGCGTGACGGCGAACAGGTCGGGCTCGTTGCCGATCTCCCACACCGGCACCGCCAGCCCGCGTTCGCGCGCCAGGCGCACCGCCGACGCGGCGTCTTCGGGCGTGTTCGCCGCCGCCACGCCGAGGCGGCCACCCTGGAACACACGCGTCTGGATCAGCAACTCGGGCGCCGGGCCGCCCAGCAGTTCAAGGTTGGTCTTGAACAGGTCGAGCCGCGCACCGGTGAGGTCTTCGTCGTCACCGGCGTTGCCGCCCGGGAAGCGCAAGGCCGCCGCCGGCGCCTGCCGCATCTCGCGGGCGAACTCGCCGATCTGCATCCAGTTGCCGATGTTGTAGCCGCGCAGGATCGCCGGCGCGGCCGCGATGCTGCTCGGCGACGGGAGATCCGATGGGATGCTCAGCGTGACGGGTGCGGCCATCGTGAGCAGCGGCAGGGCCAGCAGCGATGTGCAGGTGACAAGCGATGTGATCGACATGGCCGGGGATGCTAGTGGCGCTGAAATCGATTTCACATCGGTACTTTCCAGGCGCGCCCGTACGCCGCTTCCTTCCCCTTGGATGCAAGCCCCCACCGGCAGAGCGTCGAGACAGCGCACTGCGTCCACCAGCTCCCTCGCGGCGTAAACGCAGGTCAGCCGGCATCCCGCCGGCTGCCATGCCACCACACCAGGAGAAGCCATGACACCCACCCGTTTGCGCAGCGCACCGCTCGCGCTGGCCGCGACCCTCGCGCTGTGCGCCGCCGCCCATGCCTCCAGCCACCGCGAGGCGCCGTTCATCACCACGCAACCCAAGGTCGACGCCACCGATTTCTACATGTTCCGCAGCTACGAGGCCGACCGCACCGACTACGTCACGTTGATCGCGAACTACCTGCCGCTGCAGGACGCCTACGGCGGACCGAACTACTTCTCGATGGATCCGAACGCGCTGTACGAGATCCACATCGACAACAACGGCGACGCGAAGGAAGACCTGAGCTTCCAGTTCCGTTTCAAGAACACGCTGAACAACGTCAGGCTGCCGATCGGCGACAAGAACGTCGCGATCCCGCTGATCCAGGCCGGCCAGGTGACCGATGTGCGCTCGGCCGCGCTGAACCTCACCGAGACCTTCACCGTCGACGTGGTGCGCGGCGACCGCCGCAGCGGCCGGCGCAGCGCGATCACGAACGCGGCCGGCGGCAGTGCCACCTTCGACAAGCCGGTCGACAACATCGGCGTGAAGACCCTGCCCGACTACGCTGCCTATGCGGCCAAGCACATCTACACCGTCAACATCCCGGGCTGCGCGATGCCGGGCAAGGTGTTCGCCGGCCAGCGCAAGGACCCGTTCGCGGTCAACCTCGGCACCATCTTCGACCTGGTCAACGCGCCGGTGGCCGTGATCACCGACCCGGCCCTGATCAATGCGGCACCGAACACCATCGACGACAAGAACGTCACGACGCTCGCGCTCGAGGTGCACAAGAGCTGCCTGACCGCCGGCACCGACCCGGTGATCGGCGGCTGGACCAGCGCCAGCCTGCGCCAGGTGCGCCTGCTCGACCCGACGCCGAAGGCCGGCCACCAGACCACCGAGAAGGCCGGCGGCGCCTGGACCCAGGTCTCGCGCCTGGGCATGCCGCTGGTCAACGAGGTGGTGATCGGCCTGCCCGACAAGGACCGCTTCAACGGCTCGAAGCCGAAGGACGACGCGCAGTTCGCCGCCTACGTCACCAACCCGACGCTGCCCGCGCTGCTGGAGATCGCGCTGAAGCTGCCCGGCACCGCGCCGAAGAACCTGCCGCGCACCGACCTCGTGACGGCCTTCCTGACCGGCATCAAGGGCGTGAACCAGCCGGCGAGCGTGACGCCCTCCGRAATGCTGCGGCTGAACACCGCGATCGCGCCGGTGGCCTTCGCCGACCAGAACCGGCTCGGCATCGTCGGCAACATCCTTGCGGGCGGCACCGACAACGCCGGCTTCCCGAACGGCCGCCGGCCGAAGGACGACGTGGTCGACGTCTCGCTGGTCGCGGTGATGGGCGGGCTGTGCATCGCCAACGGCGACACCGACAAGTTCGGTTTCGGCGCGGCCTGCAAGCCGGCCAACGTGCCGCTGGGGGCCACCTCGCTGAAGCTGCACGACGCGGTCGACCAGGCCGTGCTGCCGCTGCTGCCGGGCTTCCCGTACCTGTTCACGCCCATCGGCGGAACGCATTGAGGAGCGCAGCATGAACAAGCTTCTTCAAGCGTTCGGCATGAGCCTGGTGGGTGCCGCTTTGCTGACGGCGTGCGGTGGCGGCGGAGGGTCCGGCGGCGACGCGCCGGCCCCGGAGGAAACCGCGGTGCCCGTCACTGCGGCAGCCACGCCGGCGGCGTACACCGAGTACGCCGCGGCACGGGTGAACGTGGCGTCCGACAGCGGCGAGCCGCTGAGCCTGGACGCCATCGCGAACGTGCCGACCAGCGAGACCGACGAACCGGCCACGCTCTGACCGGAACCCGTCGTCCGGATGCCGATCCGGGCGACGGACCCTTTTCCAGCCGAGGTGATGATGATTCGCTCGATCTTCCGGTGGTGGCCGGTGGCGCTGCTGCATGCCGCGCTGTGCCACGCCGCCCCCTTCGTTCCAGCCGGCGACGACACCATCGTCGAGCGCCTGCCGGCCCGCATCGGCAGCAGCGCCGAGCGCCAGCAGCAACGCGCGCTGCGCGAGCAACTGCGCCAGCACCCGGCCGAACTGCAGCTCGCGACGCGGCTGGCACACGACGCCATCGAACGCGCGCGCCGCGACGGCGACCCACGCGAACTCGGCCAGGCCCAGGCCGCCCTGGCGCCGTGGTGGACCCAGCCCCATCCCCCGGCGCCGGTGCGCCTGCTGCGCGCGATCGTGCGGCAGAGCCAGCACGATTTCGGGCCGGCCCTGCAGGATCTCGATGCGCTGTTGCAGCCCGGCCCGCAACCGGTACCGCTGGCCATCCAGGCCCAGGCCGAGCTGACGCGTGCCTCGGTGCTGCAGGTGCAAGGCCGCTGGCGCGAGGCCGATGCCGGCTGCGAACGCCTGCTGGGAGCGCACTACGCGGCCCTCGGCAGCGCGGTGCAATTGCCGGCGCAGGTCTGCCGTGCCGAATTGATGAGCCTGCAAGGCCGGGCCGAACCCGCCGCGGCGGCGCTGGCCGCACTGGCCCGGCAGCCGGACGCCGACACCGGTTGGCTGGCGCTCGTGCAGGCCGAACTGGCCGAGCGCCGCGGCGATGCATCGGCCGATGCGCTGTACCGGCGCGCGATCGCAGCGTCATCGCCACCCGACGTCTACACGCTGGCCGCCTGCGCCGACTGGCTGCTGGCGCAACACCGCGAGCGCGATGCCGCAGCGCTGCTGGCCGGCCGCGAGGATGCGGACGCCTTGCTGCTGCGCCTGGCGATCGCCTGGAAGCGCAGCGCCGATCCCCGCGCGCCACAGGCCATCGCCACGCTGAGCGCTCGCTTCGACGCGGCCCGCCTGCGCGGCGACCGCAGCCACGCGCGCGAGCAAGCGCGCTACGAACTCGACCTGCTGGGCGACGCGCCCGCCGCGCTGTCGAGCGCGCAGGCGAACTGGGCCGTCCAGAAGGAACCGGCCGACGCGCTGCTGCTGGTACGCGCCGCGCTGGCGGCGAAGCAACCGCAGGCGGCACAGCCGGTGTGGCAACGGGTCCGCGACACCGGCTGGCAGGATGCGCGCCTGCAGGCGCTCGCCGGGAGCGGCTCATGAATGCGCGCCACTTGCTGATCGCCTGCCTCGGCCTGCTGCCGCTCCTCGCGCAGGCCCACAAGCCGAGTGACGCCTACGTCCACCTGAAGGTCGATGGCGCCATCGTGGAACAGCGCTTCGACATCGCGCTGCGCGACCTGGAACGCGAACTCGCACTCGATGCCGACGACGACGGGCAGCTCGCCTGGGGCGAGGTGCGCACGCGCTGGGCCGACATCGACCGGCTGTCTCTGCAAGGCCTGTCGGTGCAGGCCGACGGCGCGCCGTGCGCGCCCGGCGCCAGCGGCGCGCAGCAGCTCGACGAGCACAGCGACGGCCACTATGCGGTGTTGACGCGACGCTGGACCTGCCCCGCACCGGTCCAGTCGTTGACGCCCGTCTACCAGCTGTTCGCGCAAAGCGACCCGACGCACCGCGGCATCGTCCGCGTGCAACAGCAGGGCCGCGATGAGACCGCCGTGCTGGTGCCCGGCGATGCGCCGCGCAGCTTCGGCACGGCTGCCGGGCCCGTCTTCGCCGGCTTCGTCGCCGAGGGCGTGCACCACATCCTGATCGGCAGCGACCACATCCTGTTCCTGCTCGCGCTGCTGCTGCCGGCCGTGCTGGCATCGCCGCGCCTGCGGCCGGTGCTGGCCGAGGTGCTGCGCGTCGTCACCGCCTTCACCGTGGCGCACTCGATCACGCTGGCGCTGGCCGCCTTCGATCTCGTGAACCCGCCGTCGCGCTGGGTCGAATCGATCATCGCCGCCAGCGTCGTGTTCGCGGCGCTGAACAACCTGGTGCCGATGGTGCGCGAGGGCCGCTGGAAACTGACCTTCGCGTTCGGGCTGGTGCATGGCTTCGGGTTCGCCGGCGCGCTGAAGGACGCCGGGCTCGCGCAGGGCGCACTCGCGCTGCCGCTTCTCGGCTTCAACCTCGGTGTTGAACTGGGGCAGCTCGCGATCGTCGCCGCCTTCGTGGCGAGCGTCTGGGTGCTGCGAACGACACGCTTCTACCGGCATGTGCTGCTGCGCGGCGGCTCGGCGCTGATCGTGCTGGTCGCGGTGGTGTGGCTGACCGAACGCGCCTTCGACATCAGGCTCGGAACAGCGAGTGCCCAGGTGGCGAGCGAAGCGGCCCTGCCCCCCGTCGAGGTCATCGGCCACTACCTGAACGGCGTCGGCACGTCGAGCGCCGCCAGCGAAGGCAGCGTCACCGCCCGGCTGATCGCCAACCGCCCGGCACTGCGGCCGGCCGAGGTGCTGGAGTTCGTGCCCGGCCTGATCGTCACGCAGCACAGCGGCGACGGCAAGGCCAACCAGTACTTCCTGCGCGGCTTCAACCTCGACCACGGCACCGACTTCGCGAGCTTCGTCGACGGCATGCCGGTCAACATGGTGAGCCACGCACACGGCCAGGGCTACAGCGACCTGAACTTCCTGATCCCGGAGCTGGTGCAGCGCATCGACTACCACAAGGGACCGTACTTCGCGGCCGATGGCGACTTCGCATCGGCCGGCACGGCGCGCATCGCGCTGGTCGACGAGATGCCGCGCGGCACCGCCAAGCTGACGCTGGGCGAGCACGGCTACCGGCGTGCGCTGCTGGCCGACAGCACGGCCTTCGGCGAGGGCCACCTGCTGGGCGCGCTGGAACTGCACGGCAACGACGGCCCGTGGGAGCAGCCCGAGCGCCTGCGCAAGGTCAACGGCTGGCTGCGCTATGGCGAACGGAACGCGGCCGGCTCGCGCAGCCTGAGCTTCATGGCCTACGACTCGCGCTGGTCGGCGACCGACCAGATCCCGCAGCGCGCGGTGGACGACGGCACGGTGGGCCGCTTCGGCACGCTGGACCCGAGCGACGGCGGCAGCACGCAGCGCATCAGCCTGTCGGCGCAGCAGACGCGGCTGCTGGACGACGGCGACTGGCGCGTGAGCGCGTACGCGATCCGCTCGCGGCTGAACCTGTTCTCCGACTTCACCTACCTCATGGACGATCCGGTCAACGGCGACCAGTTCGAGCAGGCCGAGCGGCGCCAGGTGCTGGGCGGCGAGGCGAGCCGGCACTGGAACGTGAAGCTGGGCGGGCGCGAGCAGCAGTTCAGCCTCGGGCTGCAGTTGCGGCATGACCAGTTGAGCCCCGTCGGGCTGTATGCGGCGGCGCACGGGCAGCGGTTGGCGGTGAAACAGGAGAGCCAGGTGCGGCAGGCATCGGCCGGCGTCTACGGCGAATGGGCGACGAACTGGACGCCGTGGCTGAGGAGCGTGGCCGGGCTGCGCGCCGATCGGGCGCACTTCTCCGTCGACAGCTCGGTGGCCGGCAACAGCGGCCGCGTGGGCGACGGCATCGCGTCGCCGAAGCTGTCGCTGATCTTCGGGCCATGGGCGCAGACCGAGTTCTTCGCCAACTACGGCAGCGGCTTCCACAGCAACGACGCGCGTGGCACGACGGCGGCCGCCGATCCGGTGCCCGGGCTGGTGCGCAGCCGCGGCGGCGAACTGGGGCTGCGCAGCGAAATCGTGCCGGGCCTGCAGAGCTCGCTTGCGCTGTGGCGGCTGGACCTGGATTCGGAGCTGGTCTTCGTCGGCGATGCAGGCACCACCGAGCCGAACCGCGCGAGCCGGCGCAGCGGCGTCGAGTGGAACAACCACTGGCAGCTGGAGGCGCTGGGGGGGCGGGCGTGGAAGGGCTGGTTGCTGGACGTGGACTTGGCGGCCTCTCGCGCGCGCTTCACCGACAGCGCGCCGGAGGGCGATCACGTACCCGGGGCGGTCAACCGCGTGCTGTCGGCCGGCCTCACCTGGGCCGATGCGGCGTCGCCCTGGTTCGGGCAGTTCCAGCTGCGGCACTTCGGGTCGCGCGACCTGATCGAGGACGGCTCGCAGCGGTCGAGCGCGACGACGCTGGCCTACCTGCGCGGCGGCTGGCGTGCAACGCGCAGCCTGACGTTCAACGTCGACGTGTTCAACCTGTTCAACCGCGCGGCGAGCGACATCGACTACTGGTACGAGTCGCAGCGGGCGGGCGAGACGGCGCCGGTGGCGGACCAGCATGTCCATCCGGTCGAGCCGCGCAGCGTGCGGGTGACGATGGCGTGGCAGTTCCGCTGAGCGGAGTTGCCTGAAAGCCAGCTTCAGTTCGGTGCCGGCACCGCCGATAGCATGGGGGGTGCGGGACCCTCTCGCCGGGGAGACGAGATGAAGACAGCCCTCCTTTCGCCAACGCGGGCGGCGACCATCGCCACCGCCGTGCTGGTCGGTGCCCTGGCCGCACACCATGCGCGCGCCGCCGACAGCATCACCACCGACCGCCCCGACTTCGTCGAATCCAGCGAGGTCGTCGGCCGCGGCCGTGTGCAGATCGAGACCGGCCTCGGCTTCGAGCGCAACGAGGCCGACGGCCTGAAGACCCGCACGCGCAGCACGCCGACGCTGCTGCGGCTGGGCTTTCGCGACGACATGGAGTTCCGCGTCGAGACCGACGGCTTCCTGCGCACGGACACCGAGCGCGGCATGGCCGACACCTCGATCGGCATCAAGTGGCGCATGCAGGAGGGCGACGAGGCCCGCGGCACGCCCGGCATGGCCTGGCTGGCGAACGTCGACCTCGACACCGGCTCCACCGCGTTCCGCGGCCAGGGCCTGCGCCTGTCGCTGCGCTTCGTCGCCGAATGGGACCTGCCGGATGACATGTCGATCGGCGTGATGCCCGGCCTCGTCGCCGACAAGACCGAAGACGGCTCGCGCTTCACCGCCGGCATCCTCGCGGTGACGCTCAGCAAGGGCTGGTCGCCGGCCTGGCACACCTTCGTCGAGATCGCCGGCCAGCAACTGGCAAGCCGGGCGCATGGCGGCAACGTCGTCAGCTTCGACCTCGGGGCCAGCTGGCTGGTGAACGATTCGCTGCAGCTCGACATCGCCGCGTCGCGCGGGCTGACCCGCGACACGCCCGACCTGCAGTGGGGCGTCGGCGTCTCGTTCCGTTTCTGAGAAGCACGCCATCAATCAATGCGGTGCCGGGAACGAATGCCCGAAACCGGCCACTCAGGGCGGAAGCACCACTCTCGCCTTCAGCATGAACAGTGCGGCCCTGAACCGGCAAGGTCCTCTGCCCGTCATCCCATCCGGTTCCACCGCCTCGGAACCGAGGCCTCCCGGGATTCTTCGAACCAGGAACGCAGCTGGACGGACGGTCGACGCGCGACTCCTGATGCCGACGCTGAAGGCTCTCCAGGCCGGGTTCCCGCGCGCGGTCGAGGCCTGTCCACCCGGGCTCCGGTCGGATCTCCGTGCGTTGTGGCGCGCGACCCTTCCCCAGCTGCAGTCGGCACAGCAGCACGAGTTCGGTGAGCTGTTGCTGAACCTGGCCACCGACACGCGCGCACTGCTGCAAGACGCGCCGTGCGTGGACGGTGTTCTTGCGCTGTGGCTCGGCGAGCCACCACACCACGGAACCGTCGAGCCGATCGATACAGTGGCCGCGAAGCTGAAGAAGGACCAGATCGATGCATCTCTGAAGAAGGCTCGGGTCGATCTGGACATCGCGCTGAATGAGACAGTGACGATGCTCTTCGCCGACTACCGCCATCGCAGCAGATCGCTGCCCGCGGCATTCGATGCCCTCTGCGATGACGCCGATCCCCACGTCACGCGTTGCGTGCTGGAGCATTTCAGCGCAGAACTCCGGTCCGACCTCGAAGAGGCCACCTCACGGAACGACCTCGGAAGCTTCGAAGCCGCGCTGATGTTCGCGTCACTCCAGTTGAAGGCGCAGGCATGGGAAAGCCAATCCGGTCCGCTCCAGGCCTTGTCATGCCTTGTGACTGAGTCGATCCTGGCGCTGAACACGAGCGTGGCGAACACGATGACCGCGCACCTGGAAAAGCTCCGCAGCCACCTGGCGACCTTGCGGGAAGGTGTCCCGGCATCCACCAGCGTCTCGACCGGCCTGTCGGGTCGGGCGGCGTCAACGTGCCTGGCCGCACTGCAGCGTGCCATCGACGAGCACGACATCGACGCGTATCGGTCCGCTCTGAAGAAGCTGCGCCGCCATCCGCGCCGGGTCGTGGCGTTTTCCCGCGATGTCCGCTTCAGGGTGGTGGAGAAATACCTGAAGCCACGTCTGCGCCCGCAGGCATTGCGTGACGCAATGGCGCTCGCGGATCGCGCCAGCACCTGTGACCGTGCCGACGTCGCCAGGGTGTTGCGGCAGTCCTTGGACAAGACCTGCGCCGGCGTGCAGAGCGTTCGCGATCAAGAGGACACAGCGCAACGCCATGCGCTGCGGTCGCTGTGGAGCGAGATCTGGCCCGAGTTGCTCGACACGGTCCATCGCGAGGACGCGCGCGGCTACGCCCGCCTGCTCGACCGCTTGATCACCGGCATGGCTGCCACGATGCGGTGATGTCCGCAGGCCCCCTTGGCACCTCGTTTGCCAAGCCCTGCACCACGGTGGCAGGATGCGCGATTCCCGCTGCCCTCTCGAATGGAGCCGATCGCATGCCAGGCCGACCACAGGCTGTTTCCTTTCTGACACGGATCACGCGCTCGTTGCTGCTCACGCTGCTGTTCGCGTTGGGCGCCCTCACCGCCACCGTCACCGCGAGCGCCCAGCCCGCCGACGACCCCGACGCCACCCTCGAAGCGGCCCGCCTGCGCGTCGACTCGATCGAGAAGCGCCTGCAGGCCGACAGCCCCGATGCCGAGCTGGTCGCGATGCGCGACGCGCTGCTCGAGATCCAGCACAACGCCGAGCAGATCGCGCAAGCCCAGGCCCCCGAACTCGCGCGCGCCCAGGCGCGGCTGACCGAACTCGGCGCCGCCCCCGACGGCACCCGCGAAGACAGCGATGTCGCCACCCAGCGTGGCAGCCTGCAGAAGACCACCGAGGCCCTGACCGCGCGCATCAAGCTCGCGCGGCTGCTGTCGGTCGAGAGCCTGCAGCTCGCCGACCAGGCCGCGCGGCAGCGCCGCTCGCGCTTCCAGGCGCACCTGTTCGAGCGTACCGATGCGCTGCTCAGCACCTCGTTCTGGCACGACCTGCGCGACCTGCTCTCGCCCGGCGAAGCGACGCCTTCGCCGTGGCAGGACCAGCTCGCCGCGGCCTTCGCCCGCATGTCGGCCGCGGCGTGGCTGGCCTGGCTCGGCGTCGCGCTGATCGGCATCGCGCTGCGCATCGCGCTCGGCCGCGTCGTCGCGCGGCTGGTCGCCACCCACTCGCCGGCCGCGCGGGTGCGCCGCACGCTGTACGCCCTCGCGCAGACGCTGCTGTGGATGCTCGCTCCCGGGGCCGTCGCGTGGGGCCTGGTGCTGGGCCTGAACTGGCAGCGCCCGGTGCCCGAGCCGCTGCACGGCATGCTCGCGAGCTTCCTCGGCGCGGTGCTGTTCTCGGCCTACCTCGCCGGCCTCGGGCGCGCGCTGCTGTCGGCCGACCGGCCGGCGTGGCGGCTGCTGCCGATGCCCGATGCGCTGGCGACGGCCCTGCGCCGGCAGCCGGTGGTGATCGGCGCCGTCACGCTGGCCGGCTGGCTGATGCAGCGGCTTGCGGTGCTGGCGCAGGCCGATCTCGCGGCCGAGGTCGCGATCAACTGCGTTTATGCGCTGGTGCTGGCGCTGGTCGTCGGCCGCAGCCTGCGCACGGGCGAGCGGCTGCGGCGCGCAGCACTCGCCGCTGCGGCCATCGAGCCCCCGCCGGAACCCACATCGCCGCTCGACACCCTGCCCCGCCCGCTGTGGGTCTCGCTGATGCTGGGCGGCGTGTGGCTCGCGCTGGTGGCGAGCGTCGTCTGCATCGTGGTCGGCTACGTGGCGCTCGGCGGCTTCGTCGCGCGCCAGGTGGTCTGGGTGTTCGCGGTCTCGCTGACCGCCTACCTGCTGAACCTGCTGGTCGGCGATGTCTTCGACACCTGGGTGCGCTCGCCGCCGCTCACCGATCCGGACGCGGAGGAGCCCGATGGCGCGATCGAGGCGCACTCGGATGCCGCGGTATCACCCTCGCACCTGCGCAACCAGGTGGCCGTCATCGGCGCGGGCAGCCTGCAGCTCGCGGTGCTGCTGGTGGCGCTGGTGCTGATCCTTGCGCCGTTCGGCGAGGGGCCGGGCGACCTGTGGCAGCGCCTCGGCCAGCTCGACGTCGGCGTGGCCGTCGGCGAGCTGCAGGTGCGGCCGGTGGCGGTGCTGCGCGCGCTGCTGGTGTTCGGCCTCAGCCTGCTGGCGGTGCGCGCGCTCAAGCGCTGGCTGACACGCAGCTTCCTGCCGACCACGCGGCTCGACGCCGGCATGCGCAGCTCGACCACCACGCTGTTCGGCTTCGTCGGCACGGTGCTCGCGATCGCGTTCGGGCTGTCGGCCGTCGGGCTGGCGCTCGACAAGATCGCGTGGATCGCGAGCGCGCTGTCGGTGGGCATCGGCTTCGGCTTGCAGGCGGTGGTGTCGAACTTCGTCTCGGGGCTGATCCTGCTGGCCGAGCGGCCGGTGAAGGTGGGCGACTGGGTGACGCTCGGCGGCATCGAGGGCGACATCCGCCGCATCAACGTGCGCGCCACCGAGATCCAGATGGGCGACCGCTCGACGGTGATCGTGCCGAACTCGGAGTTCATCACGAAGACGGTGCGCAACGTCACGCTCGCGAGCCCGCTGGGGCTGGTGCAGATCAAGCTGCCGATGCCGCTGGACACCGACACCGAACGCGTGCGCGACCTGCTGCTGCAGGCTTTCGAGCAACACGACGACGTGCTGGAGACACCGGTGCCGAAGGTCTACCTCGACGGTTTCGACAACGGCAACCTGGTGTTCAACGCGACCGGCTACGTGGTGTCGCCGCGGCAGTCGTATGCGGTGAAGAGCGCGCTGCTGTTCACGGTGCTGGGCGGGCTGCGCGAGGCGGGGCTGCCGATGTCGAAACCGGCGGCGATGGTGCTGCGGGAGGCGCCGCAGGACCCGGCCTGACGACGATGCGGGTCAGCCGGCGAAGGCCTGCTGCAGGTGCGCCAGCAGCGCCTTCAAGCGCGGCGGCTGGAAACCGTGCGGGTGGTACAGCGCGTTCAGCGGTGCCGGCTCGCTGAACTGCGCATCGAGCACGGTCAGCAGGCGCCCGGCCTGCAGGTCGGCCGCCACGTCCAGCAGCGACTTGTACGCGAAGCCCCGCCCCTGGATCGCCCAGCGGCGGATCACATCGCCGTCGTTGCTCTCGTGCGTGCGGGCCACGCGCACCGTGCGCGCGGCATCGCCCTGCCGCCAGCGCCAGTCCTGCATCGGCCCGGCATCGGTCACGAGCACCAGCGTCGGCAACGCGGCCAGTGCCTCCGGTGACGCCGGCAGGCCCACGCGCGCGACCAGCGCCGGCGCCGCGCACACCACGCGCCGGCTCGGTGCCAGCAGGCGCGCCACCATGCGGCTGTCACGCGGCTGGCCGTAGCGGATCGCGAGGTCGATGTCGTCGGCCAGCAGGTCGGCTGGCGTGTCGCCGAGGTTCAGCACCAGCTTCACCTGCGGGTGCTGCTGCTGGAACGTGTCGAGGTGCGCGAGCAGCGCATTGCGGCCGAGGTCCGACGGCGCCGACAGGCGCAGCGTGCCGCGCACCTCGCGGTGGCCGGCCTGCAGCACCTGCGCGGCCTCGGCCAGCGCGTCGAGCGCCTGCTGCCCGTAGTGGCGGTAGGCCTCGCCCTCTTCCGTCAGCCGCAGCCGGCGCGTCGTGCGCTCGAACAGCTTGACGCCGAGCGCGGCCTCGATGCGCTGGATGGTCGCGCTCGACGCTGCCGCCGACAGGCCGTGCTTGCGCCCGGCGGCAGAGAAGCTGCCGAGCGCAGCGGCATCGACGAACAGTCGCAGGTCGTTCAGGCGGTCCATGCCCGCCAGTGTCTCAGCGTCGACACGACGTCACAGCAGGCCGCCGCCATCGACGTCGATCACCGAGCCGGTCATGAAACCGGTCGCCATCGCGAGCAGGTAGGCCTGCGCCAGTTCATCGGGCCGGCC
>NZ_JBFUFQ010000043.1:0-35345 GCF_056403355.1 Rhizobacter sp. P2_H3
GCCGCGCCGCGCGCCTCCGGCACGCTCGAGGCCCACTACGCCCCGCGCGCCAAGCTGCGCCTGATGGCCGGGCCGATGCTGAATACCGCGTTGCAGATGCTCGAAGGCTCGACATTGAAGCTGGCGGTATATTCGCGGACCGTGCCCGCCAAGGCGGTGCGCGGGCTGCGCCACCGCGTGATGCCGTCGCAGGCGTCGCAGGCGGCCCACGAACTTTTTTCCGCGCTGCGCGAACTCGATGCCGAGGGCGTGCATCTGATCTGGGTGGAAGAGCCGCCCGCCGATCCCGAATGGGACGGTGTGCGCGACCGCCTGCAACGGGCTGCCGCCGCCTGACTTCCTCCCCTCACCGTTTTCCCCTCTGGAGTGTTCATGATTTTCAAGGCTGATCCGAAGCAAAAGAGCTGGGTGCGCCTCGGTGCGGCCGTGCTGGCGGCCACGCTGCTCGCATCGTGCGGTGGCGGCACGCAGGTCGAGCGCTTCGTGCCACGGCGGCTGATCTCGTTCGGCGACGAAGCCAGCGTGATGTCGAGCACCGGCGCCAAGTACAGCATCAACGCGGTGATCTTCGACACCACCACCACCCCGGCCACGCCGACCACCGCGCTGGACTGCTCGAGCTTCCCGATCTGGATCCAGATGGTGGCCGGCACCTTCGGCCTGGTCTTCGCGGAGTGCAACCCGAACAGCGCGGCGGTCACGGCGCAGACGCTGGCGACGGTGGGCGCCGGCGTCAACGACGTGGCCTCGCAGATCACGCAGTTCACCTCCGGCGACTCGCTGTCGAACAAGGACCTGGTCACGGTGATGGCCGGCGCCAACGACATCGTCGCGCTGTACCAGCAGTTCCCCGGCCAGGACGCGGGCAGCCTGCAGGCCGCCGCCGCCGCGGCCGGCGATGCGCTGGGCGGGCAGATCATCCGGCTGGCCGACCTCGGCGCGAAGGTGGTCGTCGCGACCGCCGCCGACCAGGGCCTGACGCCGTATGCGGCTGCCGAGGACCTGGCGAACCCGGGGCGCGCGGCCTTCCTGTCGGCCCTCAGCTTCCAGTTCAATGCGGCGCTGCGGCTGAAGCTCGAGGACGTGAAGGACGGCGGCAAGTCGGTCGGCCTGGTGGTGTTCGACGAGCGCCTGCAGGACATGGTGCGCAACTACCCCAACTACGGGTTGGTGAACAACAACGCCGCGGCCTGCCTGAGCACCGCCGTGCTGCCGAACTGCACCATGACGACGCTGAAGAAGGTGCCGGAATCGGGCACCCTCGATGCGACCGGCTCCACCTGGCTGTGGGCCGACAACCTGCGCTTCGGCCCGTCCGCCCACGGCCAGCTCGGCTCGATGGCGTCCAGCCGCGCCGTCAACAACCCGTTCTGACCTGATGACCACCCCTCGGGGGGATGCGGGCCGGCTTGGGGCGGCCCGGCGCTCGGCCCGCCGGGAGACACGCTCCGGGCTGCTACGCTTCTTTACACGGCGAGCGGGGTTTCTCCGACGAGGCACTGCAACGGTGTCTCTCTATAGTCGGCCGCAACCATCCATCACGACAGGAGGGTGCTGTTTTGCGCCCGCCGACCAACCAAGGGGATTGCATGAAGAACTTCCGTTCCTGGGGTGCGGTGACGCTCGCGTCGCTGCTGCTCGCCGCGTGTGGCGGCGGGGGTGATGGCGACCAGTCGCCGCGCGTGCAGTACAGCGCGACGGTGTCGTTCGGTGACAGCCTGAGCGATGTCGGAACGTACGCCACGGCGGCGCTGGTCGCGACCACCCACGGCGGCAAGTACACCGTGAACAGCAGCGCCGCGAAGAACTGGACCGAGCTGCTGGCGGTGCAGGCCGGCACCGGCGCACCGTGCGCGGCGCAGACCGGACTGGAATCGTCGGGACCGCTGGCCGGCTTCGCGCAGGCCGCCGCGGCCCATGCCGGCTGCTACGGCTACGCCCAGGGCGGAGCGCGGGTGACCAACCCGGTTGGCCCCGGCAACAAGGCCCTCATTGCCGCCGGCGACACCAGCGGCTACGTCGGCCAGCTCACCGTGCCGGTCGTCACGCAGATCAACAACCACCTGACCGCCGTCGGCGGCAGCTTCAGCGGCACCGAGCTGGTCACGGTGATGGCGGGCGGCAACGACGTGTTCATCAACCTGGCGGCCGTGAGCGCGGCCCAGGCCACGCCGACGCAGGCCGTCACCGCGATGGCCCAGGCCGGCGGCGAGCTGGCGGCCTACATCAAGACGCTGATCCTCGCGAAGGGCGCGACGCACGTCGTCGTCGTGAACCTGCCCGACGTCAGCCAGACACCGCTCGGCTATTCGCAGAGTGCGGACGTGCAGACGCTGATCAACACGATGGTGACGCAGTTCAACGCCCAGTTGCACGCCGGCCTGACCGGCACCACCGGCGTGCTCGAAGTCGACGCCTACACGCAGGGACGCGACCAGGTCGCCCATCCCGAGATGTACGGCCTGACCAACGTGACGACGCCGGCCTGCGACCTGGCCAGCGCGAACACCGCCAACACGGTCAAGATGCCCTTCGCCAGCTCGCTGGTCTGCTCGACCGACACGCTGATCGCCGGCGACACCTCGCGCTACGAGTTCGCCGACACGGTGCACCCGACGCCGTTCGCCTACCAGTTGCTCGCGCGCTTCGTCGCCAAGCGCATGGTCGAAAGCGGCTGGCTCTGAGCCCGCGCCCATCGATCCGCCCACCAAAGGACATTCCCATGACCCATGGCATCAAGACCCTTGCGATCGCGGCGCTGGCACTGTTCGGCAGCACCGCGGCACTCGCGCAATCGGCCGGCACCTGGATGGTGAAGGCGGGAGCCAACCAGATCGCGCCGCAGGTGAAGAGCGACGACCTGAGCGCCTCCAGCCTGCCCAACAGCAAGGTCGACGTGAAGAGCGACACGCAGGCGATCTTCACGCTCGGCTACATGCTGACCGACAACGTCTCGCTGGAGTTCTTCGCCGGCCTGCCCTACAAGCACGAGGTGGTCGGCGACGGCGCGCTGTCGGGCGTCGGCAAGCTGGGCACCATCAAGCAGGTGTCGCCGACGCTGTTCGCGCAATACCGCTTCCTGGAGGCGAGCTCGCCCTTTCGGCCCTACGTCGGCGCCGGCCTGACCTATGCGCACTTCTACGGCGAGGAAGGCTCGGGCACGCTGACCGCGCTGACCAACCCGGGCGGCCCGGCGACCTCGATGTCGGTGGATTCGGCCTTCGGGCCGTCGTTCCAGCTCGGCCTGAGCTACCGGTTCGACGAGCACTGGTTCGTCGACGGCTCGGTCATCAAGACCTACCTGAAGACGACCACCAAGCTGTCGACCGGGCAGTCGATCGACACGAAGCTGGACCCGATCTCGACGAATCTCTCGGTCGGCTACCGGTTCTGACCGCCGTCAGTTCACCGTGTCGTTGATGACCCACTGGGTCATCGCGTCGAGGGCCGGGCGGGCGGCGTTGGCGTTGGGGTGGTTGATGATGGCCACCACGATGTAGCGCCGGCCGCTGTTGCCCAGCACGAAGCCGGCAATGCCGGCCACGTCCTTCAGCGACCCGGTCTTCAGGTGCGCGCGGCCGAGCGTCGCGCGCGAGCGCTTCAGCGTGCCGTCGAGGCCGCTGACCGGCAGCGAGCTCATCAGCTCCGGCATCACCGGCCCCATCCAGTCGGCCTGCAGCACGCGGGCGAGCAGCTGCGCGGTGGCACGCGAATCGCGCGACAGGCCCGAGCCGTTGTCGATGACCACGGACGGCGCCGCCTCCGGCCAGCGCTCGGCCAGCCACTGGCGCAGCACCTCGCGCGCGAGCTCCGGCGAGCCGAGGCCGCGCTGCGTCAGGCCGAGCGTCAGGAACAGCTGCTGCGCCATCACGTTGTTGCTGAACTTGTTGATGTCGCGGACCACCTCGGCCAGCGGCGGCGACACCAGCTCGAAGCTCGGCGGCGTGGACGGCGCGACGCCGTCGCGCACGCGCCCGGTCAGCTTGCCGCCCATCTCGTGCCACAGGCCGCGCAGCAGGCGCTCGTTGTAGCGCTGCGGCTCGGGCCAGGCGATCGACCATGATTTCTCGCCGCACAGCTTGCGGAAGCCGCCGGCCAGCTTGAGCTTTGCCGGATCGGCGGCATCGAGCAGCAGCGGCGCGCGCCAGTCGTCGCAGGGGCCGGCGATCAGCGGCACGCCGTCGTCGACCTGCAGGCCCGCCAGCGGCACGTCGGCGGTGATGCGCGCGACGCCGGCCAGCGCGTCGGGCGCGAAGGTCAGCGTCAGCGACTTGTAGTTCAGCATCAGCGCATCGGGCTGCACGTTGTACGGCCGCAGCGGATCGTTGTCGAAATCGGCCGGGTTCTGCAGCGCCGGGCGGAACGCGCTGCGGTCGAGCACGATGTCGCCGCGGATCTCGTGCACGCCGAGCTGCTGCACGCGGCGCAGCATCATCCACAACCGCTCGGGCACGAGCTTCGGGTCGCCGGTGCCGCGGATCACGAGGTCACCGTCGAGCACGCCGTTCGGGCCCGGCTTGCGCACCGTGCCCTGCAGCCAGACCGGCGTCGACCAGCTCCAGGCCGGGCCGAGCAGTTCGAGCGCGGCCGAGGTGGTCAGCAGCTTCATCAGCGACGCCGGGTTGACCGGCTGGCGCGACTGCCAGTCGAGCCGCGGCGCGCTCGCGCCGACCTCCTGCACCCAGGCGACCATCGCCTCGCGCGGCACCTTGGCGGCGTCGAGCGCCACCTCGGCCTCGACCGGCAGCGGTGCTGCCAGCGCGGGCATCGCGGCCCACAGCCCGACGGCGCCCAGCAGGATGCGTCTCCCTACATTCCCCATCCCCTGATGATCTCACGCACCCCGGGCTTTAGACTGTCGCCATGGGCACGCTGCTGGCTTTCGACACCTCCACCGACGCGATGGCAATCGCGCTGGTCACGCCCGGGCGGCATGCCGCGCACGACGGTGCCGGCGGCGCGCAGGCCTCGGCCGCGCTGATCCCCGAGCTGATGGCCTTGCTGGCCGCGCACGGCCTGGCGCTGGCCGATGTCGACGCGATCGCCTTCGGCTGCGGCCCCGGCGCCTTCACCGGGCTGCGCACCGCATGCTCGGTGGCCCAGGGGCTGGCGTACGGCGCGGCCAGGCCGGTGATCCCGGTCGACAGCCTGATGCTGGTGGCCGACGATGCACGCGTGCAGACCGATGCGGCCGAGGTCTGCGTCGCGATGGATGCACGCATGGACGAGATCTATGCCGGCCGCTACCGCTGGCGCGACGGGCACTGGGCGGTGACCACGGCGCCCGCGCTGCTGCGCATCGACGCATTCCATGCGCTGCTGCAGGAACAGCCCGTCGGCGTGATTGCCGGCTCGGCGCTCGATGCCTTCGGCGACCGGCTGGCGATCGGGCCGTCGGTGCGCCGCGTGCCGCAGGCGAGATCCCGGGCCGAGGCGCTGGCGCGTGTCGCCGCGCAGCTGTGGTCGCAAGGCGTTCGCGTCGACGCCGCGCACGCGCTGCCGGTCTACCTGCGCGACAAGGTGGCGCAGACGACCGCCGAGCGCGAACACGACAAGGCCATGAAAGCGAAGGCATTGGCATGAGTGCCGTACTGAGGGACAAGCGCCTGCTGCTGCCGCTGGGCGTCACGCAGCTCGATGCGGTGCTCGAGATCGAGCGCCAGGCCTATGAATTCCCGTGGACCCACGGCAACTTCATCGACTCGCTGGCCGCCGGCTACGTGGCCCGCGTGATCTACGGCGAGCGCGGCGAGATGCTGGGCTACTTCATCGCGATGCCCGGCGTGGACGAGATGCACCTGCTGAACCTGACCGTCGCGCCGGCCTTCCAGCGCCAGGGCCACGCCCGCTTCCTGCTCGACGAGCTGGTCGCCGTGTGCCGCGAGCGCCGCGCCGGCCAGCTGTGGCTGGAGGTGCGGCAGAGCAACGAGCGCGCCCGCGCGCTGTACCTGCGCTACGGCTTCCAGTCGATCGGCACGCGCCGCGGCTACTACCCGGCGTCGCGCGCCACGCACCCGAGCGGGCGCGAGGATGCGGCGGTGATGAGCCTGCAGGTGGGAGGTGTCGATGCGCTGGAGTGAACGCCAGGTCGCGATGCTGCAGGAGATGGGCATCCGCGTGTGGGATGCGCCGGCGCAGGGCGACGAGGTGGCGCTGGCCGAGCCCGCGCCGGCCACGGCAGCCGCACCGTCGCCCGCTGTCGCACCCAACACCGCACCCAACATCGCACCCAACACCGCACGCAACACCGCCCCCGACGTCGAGCCCGCCACCGCCCCGCTGCGCGGCCCGCGCCCGAGCGGCGTCGCGACGATGGACTGGCCCGCGCTGCGCGACGCGGTCGCCGGTTGCACCGCCTGCAAGCTGTGCAGCGGCCGCACGCAGACGGTGTTCGGCGTCGGCAACCCGCAGGCCCACTGGATGGTCGTCGGCGAAGCCCCCGGCGAGCAGGAGGACCGGCAGGGCGAGCCCTTCGTCGGCAAGTCGGGCCAGCTGCTCGACAGCATGCTGCGCGCGCTCGGCCTGACGCGCGGCGAGGCCGAACCGGCGCGCCAGGTCTTCATCGCCAACACGCTGAAATGCCGCCCTCCCGGCAACCGCAACCCCGAGCCCGACGAACTGGCCCAGTGCGAGCCGTTCCTGATCCGCCAGATCGAGCTCGTGAAGCCGCGCATGATCCTCGCGATGGGCCGCTTCGCGGTGCAGAGCCTGCTGCGCAGCAGCGAGCCGGTCGGCCGGCTGCGCGGCAAGGTGCACCGGTACCAGGGCGTACCGCTGGTCGTCACCTACCACCCGGCCTACCTGCTGCGCAACCCGGAGGACAAGGCGCGCGCCTGGGACGACCTGTGCCTCGCGCTGGAGCAGATGAAGCCGATGGATCCGACCCCGGACGCCTGACGCCGATGGACGCCACCTCGCCCGCCTGGCCCGACACCGAGGACCTGCCGTGCATGGTGCTGCGGCTGACGCCCGAGTGCCGGGTGCTGCAGGGCAACCGCGCCTTCGTCGAGTTCAGCGGCGCCGGCTCGGTGCTCGATGCCGGGCTGCTGTGGCAGTCGCTGCTCGGCGCCGAGTCGCGCGCGACGCTCGCCACGCGGCTGATCGCGCGCGAGGACTTCGCGCTGAACCTGCGCATGCAGTGCGCGCCGCAATCGGCCGGCGGCCCCTGCTGGCTCGACCTGGAAGCACGCTGGCTGCCGGGACCCGGCCACTACCTGTGCGTGCTGCACGACGTGACCGACAGCCACCGCGCCGAGTTGTCGGCGCGCGCCCGGGCCGACCAGTTCCAGCTGCTGGCCGACAACGTGYCGGTGCTGATCGCCTACTACCAGGCCAGCACGCTGCGCTGCCTGTTCGCGAACAAGCAATATGCGCAGACCTTCGGCTGGGACGAGCAGTCGATCGTCGGCCACACCGTCGCCGAGATCATCGGCGAGCCGGCCGCGCGGCTGATCCAGCCGCAGGTCGACCAGGTGCTGCGCGAGCGGCGCAGCGCGTCCTACGAGCGCGAGCTGATCGGCGCCGACGGCCAGCGCCGCTGGATCGAGGTGAACCTGGTGCCGCACGTGGTCAACGACGGCGATGCGACCGCCACCTTCGTGCTGATCTCCGACATCACGAAGCACCGCCTCGCCGAGCAGTCGGTGCGCGAATCGGAAGAGCGCCTCGCGAAGTTCATGCAGGCGAGCGCCGAGGGCATCGTGTTCCACAAGGATGGCGTGATCACCGACGCCAACCCGCCGGCGCTCGCGCTGATCGGCTACACGCTAGAGGAACTGAAGGGCCGCCAGACGCTGGAGTTCATCGCGCCCGACCAGCTCGCGCGCGCCGCCGCGACGCAATCGGCCGGTGCCGAGATCACCTACGAGAGCGTCGCGCTGCACAAGGATGGCCGCCGCCTGCCGGTGGAATTCACCGTGCGCACGATGCTGCGCAACGGCGAGCGCATGCGCATGACGCTGGTGCGCGACCTGCGCGACCGGCAGGCGGCGCAGGAGCGCATCCACCACCTGGCGCACCACGACGCGCTGACGCAGCTGCCGAACCGGATGAGCTTCATGGAGACGCTGGAGCACCGCATCACCGGCGCGCGCACCAGCGACTCGCAGCTCGCGCTGCTGTTCATCGACCTCGACCATTTCAAGCGCGTCAACGACTCGCTGGGCCACCTGATCGGCGACACGCTGCTGCAGACGGTCGCGCAGCGCATCATCCAGAGCCTGCGCTCGACCGACCTGGTGGCGCGCTTCGGCGGCGACGAGTTCATCGTGCTGCTGCCGGGCGTGCTGCAGCGCGCCGACGTCGAGGAGGCGACGCAGAAGCTGCTGGCGGCGATCGAGGTGCCGGTGAATGCCGACGGGCGGCTGATCTCGGTGACGCCGTCGGTGGGCATCTCGATGTTCCCGCACGACGGCCAGACGGCCGACGAGCTGATCAAGAACGCCGACACCGCGATGTACCTCGCGAAGGCGCGCGGCCGCGCGAACTACCAGTTCTTCACGCCGGCGATGGCGCGCTCCGCCTATGCCGCGCTGGTGATGGAGAGCCAGCTGACGCAGGCGCTGGAGCGCAGCGAGTTCATGCTGCATTTCCAGCCGCAGGTGCGTGCGCACGATGGCGTGCTGGTCGGCGTCGAGGCGCTGATCCGCTGGAACCACCCGGAGCGCGGGCTGCTGATGCCCGACCATTTCATTCCGCTGGCCGAGCAGCAGCGGCAGATGCTGCCGATCGGCCAGTGGGTGCTGCGCGACGCGCTGCGCTGCGCGCGGCGCTGGCACGAAGCCGGCATCAGCAGCGTGCCGGTGGCGGTGAACCTGTCGAGCGTGCAGTTCCAGACGGTGGGCTTCATCCAGATGATCGCCGACATGCTGCGCGAGGAAGGCGTGCCCGGCGAATTCCTCGAGCTCGAGCTGACCGAGCGCATGCTGATGGACGACCTCGGCGAGGTGAAGGCGCGGCTCGGCGAGCTGAAGGCGATGGGCATCCGGATCTCGGTCGACGACTTCGGCACCGGCTACTCGTCGCTCGGCCACCTGAAGGAGCTGCCGATCGACAAGATGAAGATCGACCGCTCGTTCGTGAAGGACCTGCCGGACGAGCACGACTCGGCGGCGATCGCGCGCGCCATCGTGCAGCTGGCGCGCAGCCTGGACATCACGGTGATCGCCGAGGGCGTCGAGACGATCGCGCAGCAGGATTTCCTGACGCGGCTCGGCTGCGACGAACTGCAGGGCGAGCTGGTCAGCTCGCCGCTGCCGGCGGCGGCGTTCGAGGCGTGGGCGATCGCGCTGGCGCGGCCGGCGCTGGTGTGAACGCCGGGCGCAGACTCACCGACTCAGGGCCGCGTGATGATGTCGTCGTTGGCGAGCCAGCGCTCGGCGGCCGCGGCGGTGCGGACGGACAGGCCTTCGACCAGCGATGCCTTGACCAGGTCCCTGACGCCGGTGTCGCGCGATTCAAGCGCCCGCTCCATCAGCTGCAGCAAGCGGGTGACGGGTTCCGCCCCGGCCGGTTCCTTCACCAGCCCCATCACCACCCGGGTGACATCGGCCATGAATACCGCAGGCACCAGGCCCTGGTGGGCCTCGATGTGCTGCCTGTGCAACGCTGACAGTTCGGGAACCTGCGTCAGCAGGTCGTCGATGAACGCCGCGATGCTCATCTGCTTTTCCAGGGGGCTCACGGGATCCTTCGGAGCGGTTGACTGCAACCGACCTGTGTGACCCCGGGCGCCGATTGGTTCCCTGGCGGACGGCTCGTGCGGCCCGTCAGCGCTTCTTGACCGGCCTCGTCCACCCCTCGAGCGACACCTGCTTCGCGCGCGACACCGTCAGCTGGCCGGCCGGTGCGTCCTTCGAGATCGTCGAGCCGCCGCCGATCGTCGCGCCGGCACCGATCACGACCGGCGCGATCAGCACGCAGTTGCTGCCGACGTGCACGTCGTCGCCGATCACGGTGCGGTGCTTGTTCGCGCCGTCGTAGTTCGCGGTGATGCTGCCGGCGCCGTAGTTCACGCGCTCGCCGACCGTCGCATCGCCCAGGTAGGCCAGGTGGTTGGCCTTCGCGCCCTTTGCGAGCGTCGAGTTCTTCACCTCGACGAAGTTGCCGATGTGCACCTCGTCGCCCAGCTGCGCGCCGGGGCGCAGCCGCGCGAACGGGCCGACCAGCGCACCGCGCCCGACGCTGACGCCCTGCGCCTCGCCGTCGATGTGCGTGAATGGATGGATCACCGCGCCGGCCAGGAGGCGCGCGTTGCGGACCACGCAGTTCGCGCCGATGCGCACGCCGTCGCCGAGCTCGACCTCGCCGTCGAAGATGCAGTTGACGTCGATCTCGACGTCGCTGCCGCAGGTGAGGCTGCCGCGCACGTCGAAGCGCGCCGGATCGGCCAGCCGCACGCCGGCCTCCATCAGCGCCTCGGCACGGGCGCGCTGGTAGCGGCGCTCCAGGTCGGCCAGCTGCATCGGGCTGTTGACGCCCAGCACCTCGGTCTCGCTCTTCGGCTGCGCGGTGACGACCGGCACGCCGTCGGCGACCGCCATCGCGATGATGTCGGTCAGGTAGTACTCGCCCTGGGCGTTCTTGTTGTCGAGCCTGGCCAGCCAGCCCTTCAGGCGCTTCGTCGGCACCGCCATCACGCCGGTGTTGACCTCGCGGATCTCGCGCTGCGCGGGCGTCGCGTCCTTGTGCTCGACGATCGCGCGCACCTGCTCGCCGTCGCGCACGATGCGGCCGTAGCCGGTGGCATCGGCCAGCGTGATCGTCAGCAGCGCGAAGCGCTCGCCGCCGCAAGCATCGACGAGCGCGCGCACCGTGGCCGCCTCGATCAGCGGCGTGTCGCCGTTCAGGATCAGCGTGGTGCCTTCGTCGTGCAGCTGCGGCACGGCCTGCTGCACGGCGTGGCCGGTGCCCAGCTGCGGCATCTGCCGCACGAAGAGCAATCCGGGTGCCTGCACCGCCGCCTCGACCTGTTCGGCGCCGTGGCCGGTGATCGTGATGATGCGGGTCGCCCCCAGCGATGCTGCGGTACCGAGAACATGCTGCAATAGGCTTCGCCCGGCCAGCTTGTGCAAGACCTTGGGCAGGCTGGATTTCATGCGGGTGCCCTTGCCCGCGGCCATGATCACGATGTCGAGTGCCATGCAACGTCCTTTTTTCAGGTCGGTGATTATCGGCGTCGCGCTGGCGCTGACCACCCTGCTTTCAGGGTGTGGTGCGATGCGCCTGGCCTACAACCAGGCGCCGGACCTCGGCTACTGGTGGCTGGACAAGTACATCGACTTCAACGACGAGCAGACGCCGCGGGTGCGCGACGCGATCACGTCGTGGTTCCGCTGGAACCGCCGCACCCAGCTGCCGGACTATGCGCAATGGGTGGACAAGCTGGCCGGCGAGCTGCAGCAACCCATCACGGCCGCCCAGGCCTGCCGCTGGACCGACGAGGTCGAATCGCGCATGTTCACCGGCCTCGACCAGGCGCTGCCGGCGCTGGCCGAGACGGCGCTGTCGCTGAGGCCGGAGCAGCTGAAGCACATCGAGAAGCGCTACGCGAAGGTCAACGAGGACTATGCCGACGACTACCTGCAGCCCGACCCGCAGGACCGGCTGAAGGCCACGATGAAGCGCACGATGGAGCGCGCCGAGATGCTGTACGGCGACCTCGACGAGGCGCAGACCGAGCGGGTGCGGCGGGCGATGGCGGCATCGCCGTTCGACCCGGAGCTGTGGCTGGCCGAACGCAAGGCGCGCCAGCAGGACGTGCTGCAGACGCTGCGAAAGCTGCTGGCCGAGCGGCCGCCGCAGCCCCAGGTGCAGGCCGCGCTGCGCGCGATCGCCGAGCGGGTGCAGCACTCGCCGCGCGAGAACTTCCGCAGCTACCAGGAGAAGCTGACGCGCTACAACTGCGAGTTCGGGGCGCAGCTGCACAACACGACGACCGCGGAGCAGCGGCAGTACGCGGCGAAGAAGCTCAAGGGCTGGGCCGGCGACTTTCGCGCGCTGGCGGCGGACACCGGGCGATGATGGATCAGCTCGGCGGAAGCTGGATCGTCACGCGCCGAGGGTTGATCCCGGTCTGCGGAAAGTCCTTCAGCGCCGCGTCGAACATCGCGGCGATCATCGCATCGCCACCCATCGTCGTACCGTCGTTGGCCGCGCGCGCCTCATACACCACCTGCCCGGACTGCCGGTCGCGGATCAGCACCGCCACCTCGCGGTCGTAGTAGGTCGTGTCGTAGTAGCGCGGGCCGAAGTAGCCGGGCGGGCCCCAGAACGGGCCTCGGCCATAGCCGCCGTAGCCGTAGCGCGAACGGAACAAGCCGCCATGCCACCAGAACGGGTCGTCGTACGGCGAGACGTCGTAGCGGTTGATGCGCGCGCCGACCTGCACCGTGAAATCGGCCGCCTTCGCGTCGCCCGCCTCGCTGAAGCCGGCCACCTGCAGCGAGTGCCGGGCCATCGACTCCAGCTTCTCCTGCTCCATCGCCCGCGCCTGCTGCGACGGCAGGCGCTCGAAGGCGTAGGTCGATGCGCTGCGCCCGGCCGGCCATTGGCTGTAGGTGGAGACGTTGCTGTCGACCGCGTTCATCGCGGCACACCCCCCCAGGCCCAGCAGCGCGCCGGCCAGCAGGGTGGTGGTCAGGGCAGGTTTCCACATGGTCGGCCTCCGTCAGGTCAAACGTGCAGCTTGATGGGCACCGCGTCGCCGGCGGGTTCGGCCGGGGCACAGCTCTCGTCGTCGTCGAAGGCCCGATCGCCAGCGGCATCGGGCACGCCGGTGGTTTTGAGTGTGGTGAACGGGTAGAGGTTCCGGTCCATCATGTGCGACGGCACGATGTTGCCCATCGCGGTGAACATGTTCTCGATGCGGCCGGGGAAGCGCTTGTCCCAGTCGCGCAGCATCTGCTTGGTCTGCACGCGCTGCAGGTTCTCCTGGCTGCCGCACAGCGTGCACGGGATGATCGGGAACTGCCGGTGCGCGGCCCAGCGCTCCAGGTCGGGCTCGGCCACGTAGGCGAGCGGGCGGATCACGATGTTCTTGCCGTCGTCGCTGACCAGCTTCGGCGGCATGCCCTTCATGCGGCTGCCGAAGAACATGTTCATGAACAGCGTCTGCAGCATGTCGTCGCGGTGGTGGCCGAGCGCCACCTTGGTCGCGCCGAGCTCGCCGGCCACGCGGTACAGGATGCCGCGGCGCAGCCGCGAGCACAGGCTGCACATCGTCTTGCCCTCGGGGATCAGGCGCTTGACGATCGAGTAGGTGTCCTGGTTCTCGATGTGGAACGGCACGCCGCGCGACTTCAGGTACTCCGGCAGCACGTGGTCCGGAAAGCCCGGCTGCTTCTGGTCGAGGTTCACCGCCACCAGCTCGAAGCGGATCGGCGCGCGCTGCTGCAGGTTCAGCAGGATGTCGAGCAGCGCATAGCTGTCCTTGCCGCCGGACACGCAGACCATCACCTTGTCGCCGTCCTCGATCATGTTGAAGTCGGCGATCGCCTGGCCGACCTGGCGGTGCAGGCGCTTGCTGAGCTTGTTGATCTCGAAGGCCTGCTTCGCCTCGTCCTTGGTGTCTTGTCGGTTGTCCAGTACGGCACTCATCACAGGTCCTTCTTCATTCCAAACACTTCGCAGCCGACGGCTTCGCAGTCGGGGTACACGTCGGGTTTCGCGGTCGACACGCGCGCGGCGCGCACGCGCGGGTGCGCCAGCATCAGCGCCAGCACGTCGTCGCACAGCGTTTCCTGCAGGTGGATGTGGCCCTGCAGCACGCGGTGGGCGATGGTGCGGCGCATGAAGTCGTAGTCGACCACCTCGTCGAGCTTGTCGGCCTTCGGCGTCGACATCGCGAGCGGAATGTAGAGATCGACGTTGATCAGCACCCGCTGCTCGCCCCTCTTCTCGAATTCGTGCACGCCGATGTTGATCCGCACCTCGTAGTCGTGCAGGAACAGCCGGCGGCAGTCCATCAGGCTGGGGTTGCTGAGGAGCGAATGCATGTCAGGTCTTCTTCCCGGGATTGGCAATGAACATCACGTCGCGCGGCTGGCCCTGCAGGTGCTGGCCGCCATCGACCAGCAGCGTGCTGCCGGTGACGGCCGGCGACTCGATCAGGAAGCGCACCGCGTGCGCCACGTCGCCCGGCGTCGACGATCGTTGCAGCGGCGTCAGGCCGTGCGCCTGGGCGAATTCTGCCTCGGTCATCGCGCCCGACAGCAGCGTGACGCCGGGCGCGACGCCGCACACCCGCAGCCGCGGCGCGAGCGCCTGCGCGAGCAGCACGGTCGCCGACTGCAGCGCCGCTTTCGACAGGGTGTAGGACAGGTAGTCCGGATTCGGATTCCACAGCTTCTGGTCGAGCAGGTTGACGACGCAGCCGTGGCCGTCGCGGGCCGCCAGGTGGGCATGCAGGGCCTGCGCGAGCAGCACGGCCGGGCCGGTGTTGGCACGCCAGTGGGCCTCCATCGCGGCGTAGCTGAAGCTGTCGACGTTGTCGTAGGCGAAGGTCGACGCATTGTTGACGACCGCGTCGAGCCGGCCCAGGCGCTCGCAGACGGCCGGCACCAGCGCCCGGCAGGCGGCCTCGTCGGCGAGGTCGGCCGCGAACACCTCGGCACGGGCGCCGAGCCGCGCGGCCTCGTCGGCGGTGACCTGCGCCTCGTCGCGCGAGCTGCGGCAGTGGATCGCGAGGTCGTGGCCGTGCGCGGCCAGCTCGAGCGCGATCGCCCGGCCCAGGCGGCGGGCCGCGCCGGTGACCAGGGTGACGGGACGTGCGGACATGGCTTTCTACAATCGGGGCATGCAAACCCCACCAGCCGGCAGTGTATCGGCGGCGCTTTCGTCGCTGATCCGCCAGGCCATCGCCCGCAACGGCGACTGGCTGCCTTTCGACCGCTTCATGGCGCTCGCGTTGTACGCGCCCGGGCTCGGCTACTACAGCGCGGGCGACCGGCAGTTCGGCATGCTGCCGTCGTCCGGCAGCGATTTCGTCACCGCCCCCGAGCTGACGCCGCTGTTCGGCCATGCGCTCGCGCGCCAGGTCGCGCAGGCGCTGCGGGCCTGCGACAGCCGCGAGGTGTGGGAGTTCGGCGCCGGCTCCGGCGCCCTGGCCGAGCAGCTCCTTGAGGCACTGGCCGCCGACGGCCTCGCGCCCGAGCGCTACACCATCGTCGACCTGTCCGGCGCGCTGCGGCAGCGCCAGCAGCAGCGGCTGGCGCGCTTCGGCGACCGGGTGCGCTGGGTGTCGGAGCTGCCGGCCGCGATGCGCGGCGTGATCGTCGGCAACGAGGTGCTGGACGCGATGCCGGTGCAGCTGCTGCACTTCGACGGCACGCAGTGGCTCGRACGCGGCGTCGTCGCGGCCGGTGATGGCCGGACCGAGGGCTTCGCGTGGAGCGACCGGCCGACCGCCCTGCGGCCGCCCGTCGAGGCCCCGTTCGTGCCCGGCACCGTCACCGAGATCCACCCGCAGGCCCGAGCCTTCATCGCGACGCTGGCCGACCGGCTGCAGCGCGGCGCGGCCTTCTTCATCGACTACGGCTTCCCGGAGGCCGAGTACTACCTGCCGCAGCGCCACGGCGGCACGCTGATGTGCCACCAGGGGCACCGGGCCGACGGCGACCCGCTGGCCGAGGTCGGCCGCAAGGACATCACCGCCCACGTCGACTTCACCGGCATCGCGCTGGCCGCACAGGATGCCGGGCTGGAGGTGGTGGGTTACACCACGCAGGCCCATTTCCTGATCAACTGCGGGCTGGTCGACCGGCTGGCCGATGCCGACCTGAAGACCCGCGCGAATGCGCAGAAGTTGTTGCTGGAGCACGAGATGGGCGAGCTGTTCAAGGTGATCGCGCTGGCGCGCGGCTGCGATGCGTCGTTCACCGAGGCCCCGCTGGGCTTCGTGCACGGCGACCGCAGCCATACCCTCTGACCCGGACCCGACGACCATGGGCTTGCGCTGGCTGCTGGTGATCCTGATCGCGCTGCTGCTGTTCAGCGGGCTGCAGCGCTGGCTGCTGAAGATCGGGCTCGGGCGGCTGCCCGGCGACTTCCGCTTCCGGCTGTTCGGGCGCGAGTTCTTCATCCCGATCACCAGCAGCGTGCTGCTGAGCCTGGTCGCGCTGGCCATCACGAAGCTGATCTGAAGCCAGTGCCGCCGGCAGGGACACGGACAAACCAGACTTGCGCCGCCCCCTACAACTGGTTACAACGGCCTCGCTCCCTTCTCTGGGATGCACAAGGAGGCCCGCATGGCTGAAGCTCTGAAATCGCCGACGACGCAGCAGGACTATCAGGAATCCCGCATCGAGGAAGAACCCATCCTCGGTCCGGTGCTCGCGATGCCCGACGGCCGCATGCACCCGCTCAGCTGGCTCGACCGCCTGAAGCTGCGGCTGCACCTGACCAACGCCCGGGCGCTCGAGTCGCGCTACTTCGCCACCTGAGGCGATGCGCCGCACAGGCTGCCCGGCAGGTCTGCACAACCTGCCCGGCGTGTTGCGCTTGTCGGTTCCGGTGTTCGTCGCGCACGAATGGCGTGCGCTGCGCTGGCTGCTGATGCTCGACGATCGGGCGCGCAGGCGCATGACGCTGCACCTGCGCAACCGTCAACTGCCGGTCGAAGGCTGAGCTGCGAGGTAGTCCGACACCGCCGTGTAGCGCGCATGGCGGATCGCCGAACCGATCGCGGTGCCCTTCCAGCCGCGCGCCAGGGCGTCGCTCGACACCTTGGCCGTGTCCACCGCCAGCGCCGCGTCCAGCGCTCCCTGCAGGCGCGGCCGCTGCGGATACGGCCGATCCTCGAAGCCGGTGCGCCCGCGCGCATCGCATTCGCAGGCGAGCAGCAGCTCCGAGAAGCGCGCCGGCCGCCGCCACACGTCGCAGCGGTCGAACAGCCGCATCACCGCGGAGCCATCCAGCTGCAGGCTGCGGTGGATGTTGCCGTGCTCGCGCGCCA
Organism: Rhizobacter sp. P2_H3; assembly: GCF_056403355.1. NCBI lineage: Bacteria > Pseudomonadati > Pseudomonadota > Betaproteobacteria > Burkholderiales > Sphaerotilaceae > Rhizobacter > Rhizobacter sp. P2_H3. The sequence goes on from NZ_JBFUFQ010000043.1 coordinate 16,952, forward strand.
CCGCTTCGGCCAGCTCGCGGCAGTCGGTGGGCACCTTCAGCCGCTGCGCCAGCGCCTGCACGAGCTGCACGCTGCGCGCCTCGTGCGCGATGTGGCGCGGCAGTTCGTCGACCGGCGTCGTGCCCTTGCCGAGGTCGTGGCCCAGGCACGCGAAACGCACCTCGAGCGAGGCCCCCAGTTGCGCCGCCATGTCGAGCACCAGCATCAGGTGCACGCCGGTGTCGACTTCCGGATGGTGCTCAGGCGGCTGCGGCACGCCCCACAGCCGGTCGACCTCGGGCAGCAGGCGCGCCAGCGCGCCGCAGCGGCGCAGCACCTCGAACAGGCGCGACGGCCGCGCCTCCATCAGCCCGCGCGACAGCTCCTGCCAGACGCGCTCAGGCACCAGCGCATCGACCTCGCCGATCTCGACCATGTGGCGCATCAGCGCCTGGGTCTCGGATGCGATGCTGAAATCATCGAAGCGTGCCGCGAAGCGCGCGATCCGCAGGATGCGCACCGGGTCTTCCGCAAACGCCGGCGACACATGGCGCAGCAGCTTGTCGGCCAGGTCGCGCCGGCCGCCCCAGGGGTCGACGATGCGGCCGTCTTCGTCCTGCGCCATCGCGTTGATCGTCAGGTCGCGGCGCTGCAGGTCTTCTTCCAGCGTGACGCCCGGGTCGGCATGGAACGTGAAGCCGTGGTAGCCCGGCGCGGTCTTGCGCTCGGTGCGCGCGAGCGCCACCTCTTCCTTCGTCTCCGGATGCAGGAACACCGGGAAGTCCTTGCCGACCGGCATGTAGCCGGCTTCGAGCAGCTCGACCGGCGACGCGCCGACGACCACCCAGTCGCGGTCATTGACCGGACGCCCCAACAATGCATCGCGGACCGCGCCGCCGACCATCCACTTCTTCATCGGCGCAGTGTAGAGGCGCGCACGCGCCGACCGGTCTCAGCGAGCGGTGCGATATGGCTCCTCGAAGGGAAGAAAGTCCTGCTCGGCCAGCGCATCGCGGCACCAGGCATCGACGCCAGGCAGCGCGCGCACGCGCTCGACATAGGCCGCGATCTGCGGCGGCAGCGGCGGCCGGTAGGTCAGCAGCCGCATCACCACCGGCGCGAAATACGCATCGGCGATCGTGAAGCCGCCGAACAGCAGCGGGCCGCCGTGCTGCTGCAGCAACTCGCTCCACATCTGCACCAGGCGGTCGAGGTCGGCGCGCACCGCCGGCTGCTCGCGCAGCAGCCGTTCGCCGACCTCGGGCAGCGAAGCCTCGACGTTCATCGGGAAATGGTTGCGCAGCGCGCCGAAGCCGGAATGCATCTCGGCGCACACGCTGCGCGCCCGCGCGCGGGCCTTCGCATCGGCCGGCCACAGCTGCTTCGCGGGGAAGCGCTCGGCCACGTATTCGGCGATCGCCAGCGTGTCCCAGACCGCGAAGCCGTCGTCGACCAGCAGCGGCACGCGGCCGGTCGGCGAGTGGCGCGCCAGCTCGGTCTTGAACTGCGAATCGGGCTCGAACGAATCGAAGCGGACCATCACCTCGTCGAACGGGATGCCGGCCTGCGTCAGCAGCACCCACGGACGCATGGACCAGGACGAGTAGTTCTTGTTGCCGATGTAGAGCTGCATGGCGGGCCTCGGGGTGTCGAGTGGGTCGGTAGGGGGTCTTGCATCGTAGGCGAGCGGTGCTCTGCGCCGGCCGCGCCGACCGATGAGATTTGCGAATGGAAGCCATGCCTGCCGCGCATCCGCGGCGGCCGGCCCGCGCTCAGCCGCGTCCGGCCTGTCGCCGCCAGCCTTCGAGCCGCGCCGGCCCGGCGCTGCTGCCGAGGTACGCCGGCACCACCGCTTCGAGGCCGGTGCGGCGCACGCCGAGCGCACCGAGTCCCGGCAGCGCTTCGTTGGCGACGTTCGGCACCTTCATCGAATCGAGGTTGTCGCGCGACATCAGCGGCGTGCCCGGCAGCCATTCCATCAGCCCGGCCTGCAGCCGTGCGAGGCCGTCGGGCAGCGCGATCAGCGGCCGCGGATGGCCCGACCAGCGCCCGGCCAGCCGCACCAGCTGCGACAGCGTCCAGACCTTGGGCCCGGCGCAGTCGTACGAACGCACCCCGGCCCCGGCCGCCTCGCGCGCCAGCGCCTGCGCGATGCCCGCCGCGACGTCCTGCACCCACACCGGCTGGAAGCGTGCATCGGCGCCGCCCAGCGGCAGCACCGGCAGCACCCGCTGCAGCTGCGCGAACAGGTTCATGAAGCGGTCTTCCTCGCCGAACATCACCGACGGGCGCAGCAGCGTGACGTCGAGCCCGGATTGCTGCAGCACCGCCTCGCCGGCCGCCTTCGAGCGCAGGTACATGCTGGGCGCGCCGGCCTGGGCGCCGAGCGCGCTGATGTGCACCAGCCGGCGCACGCCGGCCTGGCGGCAGGCGTGGGCGATGCGGTTCGGCAGCTCGACATGCGCGCGCTGGAAATCCGCCTCGCCCCCGTGCAGGATGCCGACCAGGTTGACCACCGCATCGCGCCCGGCAACCAGGCCCGCGAGTTGCGCATCGTCGTGCACGTCGGCCGCGAGCAGCTCGACGGTCGGCAGCATCGCCAGCGCCTTCGCGCGCTGCGGCTGCCGGCTCGGCACCGTCAGCCGGCCACCACCGCCGCCGCTGCGCTGGACCAGCTCGGCGCACAGTGCCCGGCCGAGGAAGCCGGATCCACCGATGACCAGCAGGTTCAACGGCCGGCTTCCGTTCATGGCAGGCTGCCGTCGGGCGGCGGCGCGGTCACTTCGCGCGGGCCGACCGGCTTGCCCAGCCGGGCCTTCAGCGATGCGGTCTGCAGCGCCGTCGGGTCGTTCAGCAGCGTCGCGTACAGCAAGGTGTTGGACATCACCTTCTTCACGTAGTCGCGCGTCTCGTTGAACGGGATGTTCTCGATCCAGATCGCCGGCTCGAGCTTCGGCCCGTCGCGCCAGCGCCGCGGCCGGCCCGGGCCGGCGTTGTAGGCGGTCGCGCTCAGCACCTGCGAGCCGCCGAAGTCGTCGAGCAGCAGCCGCAGGTAGCTCGAGCCGAGCTGCACGTTGGTCGGCACGTCCATGATCTGCGCCGGGTCGTAGGCCATGCCGATGCGCTTGGCGACGTTCTTCGCGGTCGGCTGGATCACCTGCATCAGCCCGTAGGCGTTCGCACTGGAGCGGATGTCGGGCTGGAAGCGCGACTCCTGGCGCATCACCCCGTAGATCAGCGCCGGGTCGACCGCGGTCGCTTTCGACGCCGCCATCACCTCGGCGCGGAACGGCGTCGGGTAGCGCTGCGCGATGTCGATCTCGCCGCGCGTGCGGTCGCTGGTGTTGACGCAGCGGTCCCAGACGCGCCGGTCGCAGGCGAGCTGCGCCGCGGCGAGCAGCTCGCGCTCCTCCATGCCGCGCAGCGTGAAGTTCCATTCGCGCACGCCCTCGCTGCGCAGCCCGATCGACACCAGCGCCAGCGCACGGGCCAGCCCCGGCTGGCGCGCGGCGGCGTCGCGCTCGTCCTGCGTCAGCGGCTGCGGCGCCACCGGCAGCGTGATCGGCCCGCCCAGTTCCTCGGCGGCGAGCATGCCGTAGAAGCCGAACTGCGGCGCGATGCTCTCGAACATCGCGGTCGCCTGGGCGCGCAGGCCGTCGCCCTCGGCCGAGTCCTTGGCCAGCGCGCGCAGCGCACGGGCCTTCCAGTAGACCCAGGTCGCGTCGCGCTGCTCGATCGGGTTCATCGCATCGATCGCCTGCACCACCTGCTGCCAGCGCGGCGCGTTCTCGCCGGCGCGCAGCGCGGCACGTGCCTTCCAGGCGAGCGTCTCGTCGGCCCAGTCGATCGAGATCGCGGCCTTCGACGACAGCAGCGCGGCCCGGGTGAAATAACCGGAAGCCTCGGGCAGCAGCTTCAGCGCCGCCTGCTTGCCGACCGCGGCCCAGGCCCAGGCCGCGAGCTCGGGCGGCAGCGCGGCCTCCCATTTGCCGCTCAGCAGGTTGGCAGCGAGTTCGGGGTCGGTGGAGGCGAGGCGCATCAGCGCCAGCGTGTTCAGCTGGTTCGCCTGCCGCCCGCCGAGTGCGCGGGTCAGGTAGCGCGCCGGGTTGTCGGCCAGGTCGTCGACGTCGCTGGCGGCCCGGGTGTTGACCATCAGCGCCGCCTGGCGCGCCGCACGCGGCTTGTTGCCGTCGATCGCGAGGCGCGCCTTGCGCCAGGCGTCGGCTTCGGTGAGCTGCTTCGCGTCGTACAGCGTCGCGGCCAGCAGCGCGCAGCCGTCGTCGGCCTCGCGCTGCGCGAACCAGGCACTGCGGGCGGCGGCGCGCACGTCCTTGCCGTCGAGGTGGTCGGCCAGCAGCGCGTAGCACGAGACCTCGCGGTCGTCGTTCATGCGGAAGCTCGGGTAGTCGGCGGCCAGCGTCTTGAAATCGCGACGGCGCCCCAGCTCCAGCAGCCAGTCGTTGCGCAGCCGGTCTTCGACGTAGCTGCCGCGCCAGCGCTGGTAGAAGGCCGCGATCTCGTCGGCCTGCACGAACTGCAGCCGCTGGCCGATCTCCCAGTAGTCGACCCACATCGCAAGCGGGTTGCGCTCGGCGATCGTGCTGTCGCGCAGCGCGGCGAGCCGGGCCCGGTCTTTCTTGCGCAGCGCCTCGCGGGCTTCGAGCACCGCGTCGTTGCCGCTCTGCGCGCAGGCAGGCATCGCATTCGCGAGCACGGCGACCGCCAGGCCCTTCAGCAGCCACCGCGCCAGCGTCCTCGTCATGCCCGCGCCATATGATTTGTCTTTGTTCACGCTGTCCTTCATGGTGCCCACCTTGCCATCAGACCCCGACGTCCGTCATCTCTTGCGTCAGCGCCTGCTGGCCGCGCGCACCGCGTTTGTCTCGTCGCCCGCCGGACAAGTTGCGGCGGCATCTCTCACGCGTCACCTCGGGCTGGTTCTCGATCAACTCGAACCCGGGTGCCTCGGGGTCTATTGGCCGATGCGTTCCGAATTTAACGCAGCAAGCCTGTGGGATGGCGATGGATCGCATGCCGCCTTGCCGCTTGCATTGCCATTCACGCAGCGCGTGCCGCCGCAGATGCACTACCGCACGTGGGATGGCAGCCCGCCGTCGCAGAAGGATGAATGCGGCATCCCCGCTGCGAACGGTGCCGCGGTGGTGCCGGACGTGGTGCTGGTGCCCTGCGTCGGCTTCACCGGCAGCGGCTGGCGGCTCGGCTACGGCGGCGGTTTCTTCGACCGCTGGCTCGCGCTGCACCCGCACGTCACGACCGTCGGCGTCGCGTGGGAGGCCGGCCGCCTCAGCGAGGCCGAACTCGCGCCGCAAGCCCACGACCTGCCGCTCGCGCTCATCGTGACCGAGAACGGGGTGGCGCAGGGCTGATGACCGGCTCGGGCGCCGCCTGCGCGAGGCGCTGCACGCTGCGGGCCGACTGCGCGGTGAGCGTCGCGTTCGTCAGCGTCGCATTCGTGCGTTCGCCCTGCTCGATCAGCCAGTCGCGAAAGCGCTGCACCTCGGGCCGCAGCACCGACTGCGGCGACACCACCATCCAGTAGGCATGCGGCGCGTCGATGCGCCCGGCCGGCCCGAACGGCTCGACCAGGTCGCCGCGCTCGAGCGAGTCGGCCACCAGCGCCATGCGGGCCAGCGCGATCGCCTGCCCGGCCAGCGCCGTCTGCACCTGCTGGTAGGTGAAGTTGAGGTACATCCACCGGCGCGGCTGCAACCCGGGCTGGCCATGCAGCGTGAGCCAGCGCCGCCAGCTCAGGAACTCGGCGGTCGGGCGGTTGTCGTCCTCCTCGGCCAGCGTGTGGCCGGCCAGGTCGGCCGGCGTCGACAGCGGCGGCGCCTGGCCGCGCGCGATCTGCTCGGCCAGCCACGGGCTGATGGCCGGCGTCAGGGTCTCGCCGAACAGCCGCGGCGTGCCGGCCGGCACCAGGTGGTCGCCGCCGTAGCGCAGCACGATGTCGATCTCGGGATCATCGAGGTCGACCACCATGTCGGTGGCGGAGACGCGGATGTCGATGTCGGGGTTCGCGCGCTGGAAGGCCTCGAGCCGCGGCAGCAGCCACAGCGACACGAACGACGCGAAGGTGTTGACCGTCACGCGGCGCCGGCCGCGCGAGGTGCGGATCTGCCGCACCGCGGTGTCCAGCCGGTCGAGCGAGGGCGCGACCGCGCGCAACAGCACCTGGCCGTCGCCGGTCAGCTCGACCGAGCGGGTGCCGCGGTTGAAGAGCGGCGCGCCGAGCTCTTCCTCCAGGCCCTTGATCTGCCGGCTGATGGCCGACTGGGTCAGGTGCAGTTCTTCGGCGGCAGCGCTGAAGCTGAGATGGCGGGCCACCGCCTCGAAGGCCCGGACCGGGCCGACCGAGAGCGGCCGATGACGCGGTTGATTCATGCGCGAATGGTATCAATGCGCGTCACACAAGTCATTGGACCGTCGGCCTGCAGCCCCCTAAAGTTCACTCCATGCCCTGCAAGGAGAGCGACATGGCAACCCCGATGGTGATGAGCAATTTTCAACAATCCCAGGCCGCGAGCTGGACCGTGGCACCCGGCGAGGCACGCCCGCTGGAGATCGGCCCGGGGCCCCGCTGGCTGCGCGTGACCGAAGGCCGGCTGTGGCTGACGGTGCCCGGCACGGCCGACGAGCCGGCCCAGGATGTGTGGCTCGAAAGCGGCGACAGCGTCGCGCTGCCGGCCGGTGCGCAGGCGGTGCTCGAGGCTTGGCCGAGCGCGCAATTCCAGCTGCTGGTGCCGCCGGACGCCTGCCGGCGCGGCAAGTCGCTGGCGCAGCGGCTCAGCGAGCAGCTCGCTTCGCGGCTGGGGTCTTCGTCTTCGCCGCTGCCGCACGCGGCTTGACGGTCTTGCGGGCCTTGGCCGCCGCGGCGCGCAGGCCCGCCTCCATCGCGAGCCGCGCCCACGGGCGCATCAGCGCGGGCGATTCCATCGCCTCGTCGGGCGCGGTGTAGTAGCTGATCGACACCGACTTGCCGTCGCCGCCCTCGTAGACGAAGGGCTGGCAGCTCGACTGCTCGAAGCGGGCCCGGGTCGCGTCGTCGGCCTTCAGGTACAGGCGCTCCTGAAAGATCAGCGCGATGAACACGTCGTCGACGTAGAAGCCGTATCCACCGAACATGCGCCGCGAGCGTGTCGGGCCGAGCGAGCCGAGCAGCTCGACGCAGTAGCGGGCGAATTCATCCTTGGGCGAGCTGATCGTGGCCATGTGCCTATCGTAGGGGCAGCAGAGGCGCCTGCGTCACAATGCCTCGCCATGGCCACCTCCGACACGTCCTCCACCACCCTCGGGGTGTTGCGCACGAAACTGATCGCCGACCGGCAGGCGCTGCCCGACCGGCTGGAGCGTGCCGTGCAACTGCAGAGCATGCTGCGCATCTGGCTGGTGAGCCGGCGCGAGACGCTGATCGGCGGCTACTGGCCGATCAAGGGCGAGTTCGATCCGCTGCCGGCGCTGTTCCGCTGGAGCGAGGCCGACCCGGCACGCCGCATCGGCCTGCCGGTGATGGACCGCAAGGATGGCACGCTGCGTTTTCACGTCTGGTACCCCGGCTGCCCGACCGAGCTGGATGCGCATGACATTCCGAAGCCCAAGGGCACCGAGCAGTTCCAGCCGCAGTTGCTGCTGCTGCCGTGCGTGGGCTATGGCACCGAGGGCGCGCGGCTGGGCTACGGCGGCGGGTTCTACGAGCGCTCGATCGCGGCGTTGAATCCTCGGCCGGTCACGGTGGGGCTGTGCTATGCGCACGGCTTCCTGCCGATGCTGCGGCCGCGGCCAGACGAGCACGCGTTGGATGCCGTCATCACCGAAGAAGGCGTGATGTGGAGCAAGTGAGCCCCCCAGTCGCTCGCGCTCCTGCCCCCAAGGAGCGCCAACCCTGGGCCCGGCAAAGCCGGATCCCGGGTCGTTGCTTGATGGGCACCTCGCTGCGCTTGTGCGTCCGTCGTTCGTAGCCCGGGTGCCAAGCCGGGATTCAACCCCACTTCTTCGCTTGTCACCCCCCACAAGGCAGGGCGGTGGCACGAAGGCGCGAACGAACGAATCTACAACCCGAGCCGCCGGCAGATCTCCAGCGGCGCCGTCGCCGCATTCATCGTGTAGATGTGCAACCCCGGCGCGCCCATGCGCAGCAGCCGCTCGCACAGCTCGGTCACGACATCCAGCCCGAAGGCCTTGATCGACGCGGTGTCGTCGCCGAAGCTCTGCAGCCGCAGCCGGATCCAGCGCGGGATCTCGGCCCCCGACGAATCGGCGAAGCGGATGATGCCGCTCGCATTGGTGATCGGCATGATGCCCGGCACCACCGGGATCCCGGCCCCCAGCTTGCGCGCATCGTCGACGAAGCGCTCGTACGCGTCGGCGTTGAAGAAGAACTGCGTGATCGCCGCATCGGCGCCCGCCTTCACCTTCTCGACATACGCCTGCAGGTCGGCCTGCGGCGACCTCGCCTGCGGATGCATCTCGGGATAGGCCGCCACCTCGATGTGGAACTGGCGGCCGGTCGCCTCGCGGATGAACGCGATCAGCTCGCTCGCATAGCGGAACTCGCCGAAACCGCCGTAGCCGCTCGGCAGGTCGCCGCGCAGCGCCACCAGCCGGCGGATGCCCGCGGCCTGGAACTGCGCCAGCTTGGCCCGCACCGACGCGCGGTCGGCGCCGACGCAGGTGAAATGCGATGCGGCCTCGACGCCCTCGGCCAGGATCGCCTGCACCGCGGCCAGCGTGCCGTCCTGCGTCGAGCCGCCCGCGCCGTAGGTGACGGAGCAGAAGCTCGGCTTCAGCGCATACAGCTGCTGGCGCACGGCCGCGAGCTTGGTGACGCCCTCGGGCGTCTTCGGCGGAAAGAACTCCAGGCTGACGGGAACTCGGTTCATGCAACATCCTCGGTCGGCACGGCCCACACGAAGAACTCGGTGTTGCCGTTGCCGCCCTTGATCGGGCTCTGGAAATAGGCGCGCACCTGGAGGAACTGCTCCCTGCAGGCGGTGCGGATGCGCGTCTCGACCTCGGCGAAATGCCGTTCGTCCTTGACGATGCCGCCCTTGCCGATCTGCGCCGGCTGCAGCTCGAACTGCGGCTTGATCAGCAACAGCAGGTGCCCCGTGGGCGCCAGGTAGTGCGCCAGCGTGGGCAGCACGTGCGTCGACGTGATGAACGACAGGTCGCCGGTGACGAAGCCGAAGCTGTGCGGCGTCGACGCGGCCTCGAAGGCCGAGCCGGACACGTCGCGCGCATTGACGCCCTCGAAGCACTGCACCCGCGCATCGGCCTGCAGCTTCGGGTGCAACTGCCCGTGGCCGACGTCGATGCCGGCCACGCGGGCTGCACCGGCCTGCAGCAGGGCATCGGTGAAGCCACCGGTGCTCTGGCCCGCATCCAGGCAGGCGAGGCGGGTCACGTCGATCCTGCAATGCTTGAGCGCACCTTCCAGCTTGAGCCCACCACGCGACACGAAGCGCAGCTCCGCGTCGTCGGTGATCTCGAGCTCGCAGCCTTCCGGTACGTCCTCACCTGCCTTCCTGGGAACGGCCCAGCCCTTGGGGCCGAGCCAGCGGACGGCGCCCCGCTCGATCAACCGCTGAGCGGCCGATCGGGTCGGAGCAAGGCCTTCTTGAACAAGCAATTGGTCGATGCGCATCGGATGATCAAGCAACGCCCCGGGATCCGGCTTTGCCGGGCCCAGGGGTGGCGCCCCTCGGGGGCAGGAGCGAAGCGACTGGGGGGCTCAATACCGGTAGGTGTCGGGCTTGTACGGGCCGTTCTTCGACACGCCGATGTACGCGGCCTGCTCGTCCGTCAGCTCGGTCAGCATCGCGCCGACCTTCTTCAGGTGCAGGCGGGCGACCTTCTCGTCGAGGTGCTTGGGCAGCACGTAGACCTGGCCGACCTGGTACTTCTCGGGCCGCGTGAACAGCTCGATCTGCGCGATCGTCTGGTTGGCGAAGCTCGAGCTCATCACGAAGCTCGGGTGGCCGGTGCCACAGCCGAGGTTCACGAGGCGGCCCTTGGCCAGCAGGATGATGCGCTTGCCGTCCGGGAAGATCACGTGGTCGACCTGCGGCTTGATCTCTTCCCATTCGTACTTCTCGATCGCCGCGATGTCGATCTCGTTGTCGAAGTGGCCGATGTTGCAGACGATCGCCTGGTCCTTCATCGCGAGCATGTGCTCGTGGCGGATCACGCCCTTGTTGCCGGTGGTCGTCACGAAGATGTCGGCCTTGTCGGCGGCGTACTCCATCGTCACGACCTTGTAGCCTTCCATCGCGGCCTGCAGCGCGTTGATCGGGTCGATCTCGGTCACCCACACCTGGGCGCTCAGCGCGCGCAGCGCCTGGGCCGAGCCCTTGCCCACGTCGCCATAGCCGGCCACGCAGGCCACCTTGCCGGCGATCATCACGTCGGTGGCGCGCTTGATGCCGTCGACCAGCGATTCGCGGCAGCCGTACAGGTTGTCGAACTTGCTCTTCGTGACCGAGTCGTTCACGTTGATCGCGCGGAACAGCAGCGTGCCCTTCGCGCTCATTTCCTTCAGGCGGTGCACACCGGTGGTGGTCTCTTCGGTCACGCCCTGGATCTGCGCGCTCTTGCGGGTGTACCAGGTCGGGTCCTGCGCGAGCTTGGCCTTGATGCTCGCGAACAGGCAGGTCTCTTCCTCGCTGCCGGGCTTGTCCAGCACGCTGATGTCCTTCTCGGCGCGCTGGCCCAGGTGCATCAGCAGCGTCGCATCGCCGCCGTCGTCGAGAATCATGTTCGGGCCTTCGCCGTCGGAACCCTTCGGGCCGAAGTCGAAGATGCGGTGCGTGTAATCCCAGTAGTCGGTCAGGTTCTCGCCCTTGTAGGCGAACACCGGGGTGCCCTTCTCGACCAGCGCGGCGGCGGCGTGGTCCTGCGTCGAGAAGATGTTGCACGAGGCCCAGCGCACCTGGGCGCCCAGCGCCTGCAGCGTCTCGACCAGCACGGCGGTCTGGATCGTCATGTGCAGCGAGCCGGTGACGCGCGCGCCCTTCAGCGGCTGCGCCTTCGCGAATTCCTCGCGGATGGCCATCAGGCCGGGCATCTCGGTCTCGGCGATGCGGATCTCCTTGCGGCCCCAGGCGGCAAGCGAGATGTCGGCGATGGCGTGGTCTTGGGAAGGCTTGAGAACAGCGTTCATGTCGGGCTCCATTGAAAGGGACCCGCACGCGCATCGCCGTTGGCAGTTCAGAGACTCACCCACGAGGGACGATCGTGCGGGTGAGCGCGGTTGCAATTGAATTCCCGAGCCTGGGGCGGCTGTCGTGGCGACAGGCGGCCTTGCAACGCTCCTCGGAAAGTGCAGGGATTGTAGTCGCCGGATCGGGCGGATTCCAGTGCGTTGCGTGCGTTGTGGCGTGCGGTATGCCCGCGGGTCGTGCAAGACTGCAGGGCATGTCTGACATCGCACCCCGCCCTCGCCCCCTTTCAGAACTGAGCCCCGAGCTGGCCCGCAGCGTGCGCGGCGTGCTGACCGACATCGACGACACGCTGACGCGCGACGGCGCGATCGAGCCCGAAGCGCTGGCGGCCTTGCAGGCGCTGCGCGACGCCGGGCTGCCGGTCATCGCGATCACCGGCCGGTCGATGGGCTGGAGCGAGCCGTTTGCGCGCGACTGGCCAATCGATGCGATCGTCGCGGAGAACGGCGCAGTCGCGCTATTCCGCAACGCGGCCGGCCACCTGCAGATCGAGTACGCGCAGGACGAGGCCACCCGCGCCCGCAACACGCTGCGGCTGCGGCGCACCGCGCAACGCGTGCTCGCCGAGGTGCCTGGCACGACGCTCGCGCAGGACAGCGCCGGCCGCGTCACCGACATCGCGATCGACCACAGCGAGTTCGCCCACCTCACGCAGCCGCAGATCGACGCGGTGCTGCAGGTGATGCGCAGCGAAGGCATGAACGCCACCGTCAGCTCGATCCACATCAACGGCTGGTACGGCGAGCACGACAAGCTGAGCGGCGCGCGCTGGATCGTGCAACGGCTGCTCGGGCGTTCGCTCGATGCCGAGACCCCCGCCTGGGCCTACGTCGGCGATTCGACGAACGACCAGGCGATGTTCGGGCACTTCCCGGTCAGCGTGGGGGTCGCGAACCTGATGCAGTTCGCCGATCGGCTGCACACCTGGCCGGCGTACCTGACGCGCAGCCCCCGAGGCGAAGGGTTCGCCGAGTTCGTTCAGGCGCTGCTGGCGCTGGGTTGAAACTGCGTCATCACGTCCTGGTTCCCGACATCAAGCCTCCCAACTTGAGCCCTTTGTCGTGGCCAAGGATCGCCGTGTGCTGCCCCAATTCGTACAGCCATGCGGCAGCAGGCTTGGAGCAATCGCCAAATTCACCAGCCGAGTGCAGCGCTCGGCACTGCTTGAACAGCGTCTTCGCGTGGTGAAAATCCGAGCTGGCCCAGGCCCATCCCTGGTAGCTGCGCATTGCCGCAACGGCGTGAGCAAGAACCTGGAAGGCCTCTTCACCGGAAAAAGCATGCTTCCGCATCAACCATGCACAGAGTCGAAACTGCTTCACCGGCCCGAATTCCGGGTCCTTGCCCTCCACGGCGTCACGCAGGAATTGAACAAGCTCACCCGAAGTGGCACTTTTATAGCCCTTGATCTTGAAGATGACGTCCTTCTGGAACAGTGGCGTGCGATTCTTGAGACGAAAGCCACTTGAGTCGCCCCGCAGTTCGATTTCTGTCTTGTAGGTTGGAATAGCCCCGCAATCGGCCGCGAAAACGGTGCGAGGTTCCGATTGCAGTGTGAGGGCGGCGCTTTCGAGCGGCACGCGCAGCCTGTCGAGTTCACTGCACAAGGCCTTGTCGTCGCCGAGGCGCTTCTTTGCGGACTTGCACCACCTGGCCAACTTGTCCAGAAAGCCGCGGTGCTCTGCCTCGACAGTGAAGCCCATCTCCAGGGCCAAGAACACATTCTCAACGTGCGTTGCCACATCATCGTCGCTCGTGATCAGTGCAGTGGCATTCTCGATGAACATCTCAAGGTTCTGGTGACTGGCACGGCTGCCGAAAGGGCCTCCTCGACGCAGAATCTCATCCACAGCACCGTGCTTCAGTGACTCGTTCATCTGAGTTCGATCGGCCTCCTCGCTGGCGGTCCCATCAAGCGAAAACCCGAGGGAGTCCTCCACCGACGAGTTCGAGTGGCGGGCCTTTTCTCGGTTCCTCTCGACATCCCCACGAACCTTCGGCCCATCCGAGCCATTGCGCCTCCGAGAGAAGGGATTGAAGCGCGACTTCTTGACTGACTCGAGCATGGCTACATCCTGACGAACTGGTTCTGCTTGGTAACCACCTCGCCTCGAACGTTCCTCCTCGACGCCCCTGACGGATCACCCCAGCCGCGCCGCCCGCTGCCCCGCCTGCCGCGCCAGCATCCACCCCGGGTACTCCGCCGGCAGCGCGCTGACCTGGTCCAGCGCCGCCAGTTCATCGGCGTTCAACTTCAAGGCCGTCGCCGCGATGTTGTCGTCCAGCTGCTCGACCCGCTTGGCGCCGATGATCACCGTGCTCACCGCCGGCTGGTGCAGCACCCAGGCCAGCGCGACCCGCGCCACCGACACCCCATGCGCCTCGGCGATGCCGCGCATCACGTCGATGCAGTCGTCGGCACGCGCCCGATTCACCGGCGGGAAATCGAAGGTGGTGCGCCGGCTGCCATGCTCGGCACCCTGGCCGTCGCGCCCGTACTTGCCGCTCAGCAGGCCGCCGGCCAGCGGGCTCCACACCATCAGCCCGACCTGCTCGCTGCGCAGCATCGGCACGATCTCGCGCTCCAGGTCGCGCCCGGCGATCGTGTAGTAGGCCTGCAGCGATTCGAAGCGCGCCTTGCCGTCGCGCTCCGCAATGCCCAGCGCCTTCGCGATCTGCCACGCCGCCCAGTTCGACACGCCGACATAGCGCACATGCCCCTGCTGCACCAGCGTGTCCATCGCGTGCACCGCCTCGTCGATCGGCGTCGACGGGTCGAAGCCGTGGATCTGGTACAGGTCGATGTGCTCCAGCTGCAGGCGCTTCAGGCTCGCCTTCACGCCGTCCATGATGTGGAAGCGCGACATGCCCGAGGAATTGACGCCCTTGGCGCCGGTCTCGCCGAACACCTTGGTGGCGATGACCACCTTGTCGCGCGGCACCTTCAGGTTGCGCAGCGCCTGCCCGGTGATCTGCTCCGACAGGCCTTCGGAATAGACGTCGGCGGTGTCGATGAAGTTGATGCCGGCATCGAGCGCGCGGCCCACCAGCGCATCGGCCTCGTCCTGCTGCAGCTTGCCGATCTGGCTCCAGATGCCGCCCGAGCCGCCGAAGGTCATCGTGCCCAGGCACAGTTCCGAGACGAACAGGCCGGTGCGGCCGAGTTTGCGATGTTGCATGTCCAGCTCCTTGTGACGTTGCCCCGGGAGGCGGGGCCAGGGCGGCAGTGTCCAGCCGCCGGCCGCCGCCGCGCCAGCACGTTCCTGCAGAGTTCTTGCCCATTTCTCCAGACCGCTCGGCGCCGTGGTGCAGGTGCGCGTGGACAGCGCTAAGCTGCGACGCACCCGATCCTCCACGCCCCCTCACGCACACGCGACGCCGCCATGGACGACCCCCTCGAACTCGACGACGCCCGCCGCTCGCTGGTCGGCATGCTGAACCGCGCGACCGCCGGCACGGAAGGCGTCGTGCAGACGCCGGTGCCCGGCCTCATCGTCTACCGCATCGCGAACCCGGGCGGGCCGAAGCACCACGTCTACGAACCGGCGCTGGCGCTGATCGCCCAGGGCTCCAAGCAGGTGATGGTCGGCGACGAGATCCACACCTACGACGCACTGCACTACCTGGTGACTTCGGTCGACCTGCCGGTGGTCGGCCAGGTGCGCGTCGCGAGCGACACGCTGCCCTACCTGGGCCTGCGGCTGTCGCTGGACGTCGCCGAGATCGGCGAGCTGATCCGCGACGAACGCCTGCCCGCCGCCGCGCACGCCGGGCCGGCGCGCGGCATCTACGTGAACCGCATCGGGCTGCCGGTGCTCGAGCCGGTGCTGCGGCTCTTGAATCTGCTCGATGCGCCGGCCGACATCGCGATCGTCGCGCCGCTGGTCAAGCGCGAGATCCTGTACCGGTTGCTGATGAACGGCGAAGGTGCGCGGCTGCGCCAGCTCGCGCTGCAGGACAGCCACACGCAGCGCATCGCGAAGGCGATCGCGCGGCTGCGCACGAACTTCGCGCACGCGCTGCGCATCGACGAGATCGCGCGCGAGGTGCACATGAGCGTGTCGTCGTTCCACCACCACTTCAAGGCGGTCACCGCGATGAGCCCGCTGCAGTTCCAGAAGCAGCTGCGCCTGCAGGAGGCGCGCCGGCTGCTGCTCACGGGCGGCATCGATGCGTCGAGCGCGGCGCACCAGGTCGGCTACGAGAGCGCCTCGCAGTTCGCGCGCGAGTACGGGCGGATGTTCGGTGCGCCGCCGGCGCGCGACCGGCGGCGCTGGCTGGCCGAGAACGAAGTCGGCGAACCCGTCTGACGGCGGGTTCAGCCCGCCCTTCGCGCCGGCTCGCTCGTGTGCAGGAACTTGGTGTACAGATCGCGCGGCGGCGCGACGGAGATCGACTTGAGGACCTGCCCGACGTTGCCGCGGTGGTAGCCGCCGTGCGTGATGACGTGCAGCAGCATCTCCTCGCGGGACATGCGCCCGGCATCGCCATCGGTGAAGGTGAAGCCCAGGGTCTCGGACAACGCCGCCTCGGACAGCCCCGACGCGTAGGCGACATACCACGCGTCCGTCGCCGCCACATCGGCCTGCAGTTGCGCCAGCGACGGCGTGTCCTTGGTGTTCGTGGCGTCGAACGGCCTGGCCTCGCCGCCGAGATGCGCACGGAAGATCCGGTCCACCACGTAGATGTGGTTCAGCGTCCGCAGGCACAGGTGGAGCGCATCGGCCTGCTCCGCGGGAAGGGTCCGCAGCAGTGCGAACAACTCCGCGTTGGCCCAGGCCTTGTAGGCGAACAGCGATTTCATCGAGGAGATGGACATGACGCAGCCTGTCAGGTGAAGAGGCAGAGGGGCCCCGGCCTCGTCATCGTACAGAACCCTGCGCGTGGCCCCCGTGATGGGTGCCGGGTGCCGTCGGGTCGAACCGCCGGAAGCCCAGTCCGCTGGCGGCAAGCCGCTCCTTCTGCTGCACGGCCTGAACGATCCGCAGGAACGAGGCCTCCGCGGACAAGCCTGCCGGTCTCGTGGCAGGGGCGCATGCAAGGGTGCAGCGGTCGGTGGTCAGCGAAGTCATCCGGCGCTCCGTTCAACGGCAACAGGCCGCTTGGTAACGCCTCGCTGCGCACGGTTCCACACGCTCACGCAGACGGATCACCCGGGGTCCGGGCATCCGCACCCGTGGCTGTCACCGGCGCGACATCCGGCCGCATCGCCGTCATCGTCGCCGGCCCGAAGATCGTCGCGAAGGCCACGTCCTTGGCATCGCGCCCCATCGCGATGCGCACCAGGTCGTCGACCGGCGACATCCGGGTCGCATCGAACATCATCCAGCGCCCACCCAGGTATGCCTCGAACAGCGCATGGAAGTCCGGTGGCGGCTCGTCGAAGCGCGCATAACCGACCACCAGCCGCGCCGGGATGTTGAGCGCGCGGCAGAAGGTCACCCCCAGGTGCGCGAAGTCGCGGCACACGCCGGCCCGGTTGCGGAACACGTCGCAGGCGGTCGTCGTCGCGGTGCTCGAGCCGAGCTGGTAGTCGACGTTGTCGTGCAGCCAGTCGCAGATCGCCTGCACCCGCATCGCGCCCCGCGGCAGCTCGCCGAAGATCTTGATCGCCGCATGCGACAGCAGGTCGGATTCGCAGTAGCGCGTGGGCATCAGGTTGTGCAGCACCTCGTCGGGGAGCTCGGTGATCGCCATCTCGGCTGCGGCCAGGTCCACCGGCACCGGCCGGCGTTCCACGCGGGCGCGGTACTGCAGCCGCAGCGTGCCCGCGCCGGCCGACAGGCGCGCGAAGCGGTGGCCGACCGCCGGATCCTCGTAGACGTGCACACGCACCGCCGGCTCCACCTCCAGTGATTCGCTCAGCACGCGCTGGTCCATGCCGTCGAGCGCATGCAGCTGGAACAGGAAGTCCGCCGGGCCCGCCAGTTGGTAGCTCAGCTCGCAGTCGACATCGAAGCGCTTGTGCATGCGGCATTGCACCGCGGCGCGCGCGCCGCGCCCATCGGCCGGCTGCCCGCGACGCTGTAGGACGAGGCTGGGCACAATGCACCGCGATGAGCTCCCCCACCCCCTCGACCCTGCGCACCGCCGCCGCGCTGGCCCTGGCCGCCGCGGTATCGCTCGGCCTGGCGCGCTTCTCGTACGCCTTGCTGCTGCCGGCGATGCGCACCGACCTGGGCTGGAGCTACCTCACCGCCGGCGCGATGAACACCGTCAACGCCGCGGGCTACCTGCTCGGCGCGCTGGCCACGCCGCTGGCACTGGCGCGCCTGAGCGCGCGGCGCGTGCTGCTGGCCGGCAGCGCCGCGGCGGGCGTGATGCTGGTGGCGCACGGCCTCGTTACCTCGGACGCGGCGCTGTACGCGCTGCGCCTCGCGACCGGCATCGCCAGCGCCGCCGCGTTCATCTCCGGCGGGCTGATGGCGGCGCGCCTGGTCGGCAGCGATGGTGCGGCGCGTTCCGGGCTGGTCCTCGGGATCTACTACGGCGGCACCGGCGTCGGCATCGTCGCGTCGGCGCTGCTGGTGCCGCCGCTGGTCGCGCTGTCGCAATCGCATGCCTGGCAATGGGCCTGGATCGCGCTGGGCGCCGTGGCGCTGATCGCGACCGCCCTCACCGCAGGCGGCACACGCGGCCTCGATGCCACGCCGGCACCGGCGTCGGCGCGCACCGGCTTCCAGGCGCGCGATTTCATGTTCGGCCTCGCGTCGTACACGCTGTTCGGCCTCGGCTACATCGGCTACATGACCTTCTCGGTGACGCTGCTGCGCGAGCAGCAGCTGGGCAGCGGGCTGATCACGGTGTTCTATGCGCTGCTCGGCCTCGGCGTGATCGCGTCATCGTGGTTGTGGGCCGGGCTGCTGCAGCGCTGGCGCGGCGGGCAGCCGATGGCGCTGCTGAACGCCTTGCTCGCGGTCGCGACGCTGCTGCCGGTGGTCAGCGCGCACCCGCTGGCCGGCTTCGTCTCGGGCGCGCTGTTCGGCAGCGTGTTCCTGTCGGTCGTCGCATCGACCACCGCGCTGGTGCGGCACAACCTGCCGGCCGCCGCGTGGCCGGCGGGCATCGCCGCCTTCACGACGGTGTTCGCGGCCGGGCAGATCGTCGGCCCGAGCCTGGTCGGCTGGCTGGCCGACGGGCCGGGCGGGCTGCGCGCCGGGCTCGCTGCCTCGGCC
>NZ_JBFUFQ010000044.1:0-33798 GCF_056403355.1 Rhizobacter sp. P2_H3
GCCCAACTTCCGCGCGCTGTGCGGCGGCGAGGGGCTGCCGCGCGAGCTGGCCGATGCGCTTCTCGCGCGCACCGGAGAGCTGTGGAACCTGTACGGGCCGACCGAGACGACGGTGTGGTCGACCGCGGAGCGCGTGATCGGCGGCGGTGCGCCGGTCACGATCGGCCGGCCGATCGACAACACGCAGGTGCATGTGCTGAGCCGCGCCGGCGAGCTGCAGCCGGCCGGCATCCCGGGCGAGCTGTGGATCGGCGGCGCGGGTGTCGCGACCGGCTACCACCGCCGGCCGGAGCTGACGGCGGATCGCTTCATCGCCGATCGCTTCTCGACCCAGCCGGGTGCGCGGCTCTACCGCACCGGCGACCTCGGCCGCTGGACGGCGCAGGGGCGGCTGGAGCACCTGGGGCGCATCGACCACCAGGTGAAGATCCGCGGCTTCCGCATCGAGCTGGGCGAGATCGAATCGGTGCTCGCAGGGCACGAGTCGGTGCGGCAATCGGTGGTGATCGCGCGCGAGGCGGGGCCCGGCGACCTGCGGCTGGTGGCCTACGTGGTCTACCAGCCCGGCGAGGACCTGACCGTCAGCGAGGTGCGGCGCCACCTGCGGCGCGAGCTGCCGGACTACATGGTGCCGTCGCTGGTGGTCGCGCTCGACGCGATCCCGCTGACGCCGAACGGCAAGGTCGACCGCGCGGCGTTGCCGGACCCGTTCAAGAACGTCGCGCCGGTGGCCGCGTACGAGCCGCCGGCACCGGGGCTGGAGCGGCTGCTGGCCGATGTGTGGCAGCAGACGCTGCAGATCGAGCGGGTCGGCGCCGAGGACAACTTCTTCGAGCTGGGCGGGCATTCGCTGCTGTCGCTGCGTGTCGCGGTGGCGGTGGAGCAGCGCACCGGCTGGCGCATGGATCCGCGCGTGCTCTTCTTCCAGAACCTTCGCCAGATCGCGGCTGCGGGCGCCGCGCATGTCTCTGCTGATTTTTCCGATCACTTGCCCAGCCCATGAACCCATTCTTCTTCGGCACCCGGCAACGGCGGCTGTTCGGCGTGTACAGCCCGGCGCGGGCGTCGGCGGCCGGCAGCGGCACGCGGGCCGTGCTGCTGTGCCCGCCGTGGGGCCAGGAGTACCTGCGCGCCCACCGTGCGATGAAGCAGCTCGCGACGCTGCTGAACCAGGCCGGCGTGCACGTGCTGCGCTTCGACTGGTTCGGCACCGGCGACTCGGCCGGCGAGATGCTGGACGCGAGCCTGGCCGGCTGGCAGGCCGACATCGAGACGGCGATCGACGAGCTGAAGGACACGACCGATGCAGCACGTATCGGGCTGGTGGGGCTGCGGCTGGGCGGCACGCTGGCCGCGGCCGTGGCGGCGCGGCGGCGCAAGGACGTCGACAGCCTGGTGCTGTGGGATCCGGTGGTGTCGGGCGAGGGGTACCTGAAGGAGTTGCTGGCCGCAGCGCCTGCCCGCAAGCCGGAGCACGGTGGCGGTCATGAGGTGATGGGCTTTGCGCTGAGCGAGGCGATGGCGGCCGAGCTGCGCGGGCTGGTGCTGCCAGCGGCGGAGTTGCCGGCGCGCACGCTGGTGGTTCGATCGGTGGCAGGCGAGGCGGTCGGGTCATTGCCGGTCGAACAGGTCGAGGGCCAGCCCGCCTGGCTGGAGGACCACCATTCGGGGGCCGGCGCGGTGCCGGTGAAGGTGTTGCAGCGCGTTGCGCAGTGGTGGAGCTGATGGTGAACGAGCAGGTGCTTCTGATGGGTCCGCGCAAGGCGCTGGTGGGCATCGTGACGCCGGCGGCGGAGGGTGCGGCGACGGCGCCCGGCCGGCCGGCGGTGGTGGTGCTGAACTCGGGGATCATCCACCGCGTCGGCGCGAACCGGATGACGGTGCAGCTGTGCCGGCGGCTGTCGGGGCAGGGCTTCGACGCGGTGCGGTTCGACCTCTCGGGCATCGGCGACAGCGAACCGCGCGACGACGGGCTCGGGCTGCTGGAGGCGAGCCTGGCCGACATCAAGGACGCGCTCGACACATTGGAATCAGTGCGCGGCTTCAAGCGCTTCGTGCTGGTCGGCCTGTGCTCGGGCGCGGACCATGCGGTGGTGTACGCGGGGCGGGATCCGCGGGTGACGGGGCTGGTGTTGCTGGACCCGTCGATCCCGCACACGCCGCGCTACTACCTGAACCACTATGCGCGGCGCGCGACGCGGCTGAGCAGCTGGATGAACATCGCGCGGGGCAAGCATCCGCTGTGGCATGCGCTGGGACAGCGCATGGGCGGGGCGGGTCATGCGGAGGTGCCGGAAGAGGGGCCGCGTGCCGACCTGGATTCGCCGGAGGCCAAGGCCTTCCTGTCGAACGCCTATGCGGCGGCACACCGTTCGGGCAACCGGTTCCTGGCGGTGCTGACGGCGGAACGCGAAGACCATCACAACTACCGCGAGCAACTGATCGACGCGTTCCCCGACGTGCCGTTCGGGGACCGGCTGCAGCTGGAGTACCACGAGGGCACGGATCACACGTTCACCGCGGAGGCGGATCGGGAGCGGGTGATCGAGGGGATCGTGGGGTGGATGCGCGCTGCCGCGTGAGATCGATGGTCAGGCCTGCTGCAAGCGCTTGAAGGTGTCGAGCCAGGTCTGCGTCTGCTGCGCGATGAGTTCTCGCAACCCGGGCAGGCGCCGGGCCACCCTGTCCAGCGATGCCAGCGTTGCGAAGGTCAGCTCGCACAGCTGAATGGTGCGCTCGACGATCCGGGCCTTAGGCATGTCACACCGCAGGCCGAAGTCCAGCAAGCCCAGCCGTGCCGCGAAGAAGCTGCGGTTGCCCTCCAGGTTCAACGCCAGGTTGTCGTCGGCAATGTAGAGCCGCGTGCAGACGATGTCGTAGGCCGGTGCCATGCGCACCGCGCCGCTCAGGCTGTCGTACAGCACGCCGAAGTTCTTCATGTGCGCGTCGCCGTTGCCGAGGATGCACGACAGCACCACCATGTCGAACAGCTGCTCGCGCGCGGCGGGCAGTTGCTCGGGTGAGCAGTACAGGTGCAGCAGCCTCAGCACGAGTTCGTAGCTGCCGACGTACTTCTGGTCGGCGGCGCGGCCGGCCAGGGCCAGCATGTCCTCGAAGCCGAGGACGCGTCCGTCGGGCGGCCGGTCGAAGCGGCGCATCACGAACAGCTCGCCGTCGTCGGACAGGTGGAACTCGGGCACCGGCACGCCGGCCTGCTTCACGATGCTCATGCAGATGAACTCGTTGATCGCGAGGCCCGGGAATTCGCCGAGGCCTGACTTGACGATGAGTTCTGAGGTGGGCAGCGATGCCTTGGGCGTGGGCCGCATGTCGTCGCTGACGCGCTCGGGGACGAGCACCTTGGGCTGCACGCCGCTCAACCCGGTGCGCATCAGGTAGCTGTCGACGAGGCGGGCGAAGAGTTCCCGTGAGCCGCCGTGTGCGAGCAGTTCAGCGAGGGACTCGCCTCGCACAGGCGCTTCGTTCCCGGCCTGCCCTTCGAGCGTGAAGCGCAACCGGCCGATGGGTGCCTGCGACCCGATCACCGTCAGCAGCAGCAGCGGATCGAGTCCGGTGGTCTTCGCGAGTCGATTGCGCAGTTGCTCCAGCACGAAGCCTTCCGGCATGTTCATCTGGAAGATCGGATGCAGCGACGGGAACTCGTACGGCCGGGCGCGCAACGGCATGCCGAGCGCTGGCGCCGACTCGGGCGTGGCATCGGGTGCGAAAGAGAACAGGTAGCTGCCATCGCGCTGCAAGATGCCGGACAGACCTTACGGTGTGTGAACCAGCACCTTGGTGGGCGATTCACTCATCGCCGTCTTTCAACAGGGCGCTGATCTCGTCCAGCGTCGGTCGCCGGGCGGGCGCCACCTGCAGTTGGGCTCCGAGTGCCGCTGCGACCCGTGCATAGGACGAAGCGGCGACACCTGGTCGGCCGGCTTCGACGTGGATCACCTTCAGGCGGGGAATGCCGGCGATGTGGGCCACGTCGACCAGCCGCAGGCCGCGCTGCTTGCGCATCTCCTGCAAGGACTGCCCCAGCACCACCAGATTGACCGAGAAATCACCCATGAAAGTATCGTAATCGATACTTAACAGGTAGCAAGTATCAAATTTGATACTTTCTGGGTCTCTGAATTGCCTCAGAACTCCAGGTTGTCGATCAACCGCGTCTGCCCCAACCGCGCCGCGCCGAGCGCGACCAGCGAGCCGGCCGTGTCGCCGCTGCCGGGCGGCAGCAGGTCGGCGCGCCGCCGCACCGTCAGGTAGTCCGGCTGCCATCCACGCGCCGCCAGATCCGCCATCGCCTTGGCCTCGAGTTGCGCGAGCGCCTGGCCGCCTGCGGCAAAGCCCTCAGCCAGCGCCCGCAGGCTGCGCGACAAGGCCACCGCCTCCTCGCGCTCCGCCGCGCCCAGGTACCCATTGCGCGACGACAGCGCGAGCCCGTCCTCCGCCCGGCTCGTCTCGCCCGCCTCGATCACGATCGGCAACGCGAACTGCTGCGTCATCTGCCGGATCACCATCAGCTGCTGGTAGTCCTTCTTGCCGAACACCGCGATGCGCGGTTGCACGCAGGCGAACAGCTTCATCACCACCGTGCACACGCCGGTGAAGAAACCCGGCCGGAAATGCCCTTCGAGGATGTCGGCCAGCGCCGCATCGGGCACCACCTTGAAGGTCTGCGGCTGCGGGTACAGCTCGCGCTCGTCGGGCGCGAACACGAGGTCGCAGCCGGCGCCCTGCAGCAGCTCGCTGTCGCGGGCCAGCGTGCGCGGGTAACGGTCGAAATCCTCGTGCGGCGCGAACTGCAGCCGGTTCACGAAGATGCTCGCCACCACCGGCAGCCCCTGCCGCTTTGCCTGCCGCACCAGCGCCAGGTGGCCCTCGTGCAGGTTGCCCATCGTGGGCACGAAGGCGCAGGCACCGGGCGTGCCGAGTGCCGCGCGCAGGTCGGCGATCGAATGAACGGTTTTCATCGCGGTGGAAAGCTCAGTAGCCGTGCAGGCTGTCGTCGGGGAAGCGGCGGGCCTTCACGTCGGCCACGTAGCGCGTGATCGCGTCGCCGATGCCGGCGCTGCCCTCCATGAAGTTGCGCACGAAGCGCGGCAGCCTGCCCTGCGTGATGCCGAGCATGTCGTGCAGCACCAGCACCTGGCCCGAACAGGCCACGCCGGCACCGATGCCGATCACCGGGATGTCGAGCGCGTCGGTGATCTGCTTCGCCACCGCCGCCGGCATCAGTTCCAGCACCAGCATCGCGGCGCCCGCATCGGCCAGCTCGCGCGCATGGCGCAGCAGCGTCGCCGCGGCTTCGTTGTTGCGGCCCTGGATGCGGTAGCCGCCCAGCGCATGCACCGACTGCGGCGTCAACCCCAGGTGCGCGCACACCGGGATGCCGCGCTCCACCAGGAAGCGCACCGTCTCGGCCGTCCAGCCGCCGCCCTCGAGCTTCACCATCTGCGCGCCGGCCTGCATCAGCACCGTCGCACTCGCCAGCGCCTGCGCCGGCCCCTGCTGGTAGCTGCCGAACGGCAGGTCGCCGATCAGCCAGGCCCCGCGGTTGCCGCGCGCGACGCAGCGCGTGTGGTACGCCATCTCGTCCAGCGTCACCGGCAGCGTGCTCGCCTGGCCCTGCAGCACCATGCCCAGCGAATCGCCGACCAGCAGGCAATCGACGCCGGCCGCATCGAGCAGCCGCGCGAAGCTGGTGTCATAGCAGGTCAGCATCGCGATCGGCTCGCGGGCCGCGTGCATCTCGCGCAGCCGGTGCAGCGTCACCGCCTTGCGGCCGGGCACGGCGTCCTGGACCGGGTGGCTGCTCATGCCGGCCGCATCCCCAGCTTGTCGAGCAGCGCGCGGTCGGCCTGCACGTCGGGGTTGCCGGTGGTCAGCAGCTTGTCGCCGTAGAAGATCGAATTGGCGCCGGCCGTGAAGCACAGCGCCTGCACCGCCTCGCCCAGCGCCTGGCGCCCGGCCGACAGGCGCACGCGCGCGGTCGGCATCGTGATGCGCGCCACCGCGATCGTGCGCACGAACTCCAGTGGGTCGAGCTGCACCGTGCCGTGCAGCGGCGTGCCTTCGACCTGCACCAGGTTGTTGATCGGCACCGATTCCGGGTACGGATCGAGGTTGGCCAGCGCGCCGATCAGGCCGGCCCGCTGCGCCCGCGTCTCGCCCATGCCGACGATGCCGCCGGCACACACCTTGACGCCGGCACCGCGCACGCGCTGCAGCGTGTCGAGCCGGTCCTGGTACTGGCGGGTGCGCACGATGTCGCCGTAGAACTCCGGCGCGGTGTCGAGGTTGTGGTTGTAGTAGTCGAGGCCGGCGCTCTGCAGCGCCTCGGCATGGCCGTCTTCCAGCATGCCGAGCGTCGCGCAGGTCTCCAGGCCGAGGGATTTGACCGCGCTGACCAGCTCGGCCACCTTCTCGATGTCGCGGTCCTTCGGGCCGCGCCACGCGGCGCCCATGCAGAAGCGCGAGGCACCGGCCTCCTGCGCCCGGCGCGCGGCGTCGAGCACGGCCTCGGTGTCCATCAGCTTGCCGGCCTCGACACCGGTGTCGTAGCGCGCCGCCTGCGGGCAGTAGCTGCAGTCTTCGGGGCAGCCGCCGGTCTTGATCGACAGCAGCGTCGACAGCTGCACCTCGGCCGGGTCGAAGTGCTCGCGGTGCACGGTCTGCGCGCGGA
The DNA here is from genome assembly GCF_056403355.1 of Rhizobacter sp. P2_H3. Classification (NCBI taxonomy): domain Bacteria; kingdom Pseudomonadati; phylum Pseudomonadota; class Betaproteobacteria; order Burkholderiales; family Sphaerotilaceae; genus Rhizobacter; species Rhizobacter sp. P2_H3. The sequence continues at coordinate 6,692 of NZ_JBFUFQ010000044.1, forward strand.
ACATCAGCTCGGTGAACGGCAGCTCGAACAGGGCCTCGATGTCGGCCACCTGCCAGCGGTCGGTCGTCGCGGCCTGGGCGGCGGCACGGGTGACGAGGTGGACGGGTGCTTCGTGGATCGTCATGGGTGTTCTTTTCTAGGCGGGTTGATAGGCCAGGCGCACGTAGATCGGCGCGAACGCCTCGGCCTGCGTGATCTCCAGCAGCCGCTCGCGCGCCAGCTCCAGCATCGCGATGAAGGTCACCACCAGCACCTGCGGTCCGCGGGTCAGGTCGAACAGCTCCTCGAACATCGCGAAGCGGCGGCCCTGCAGGCCGCGCAGCACGATGCTCATGTGCTCGCGCACGCTCAGCTCCTCGCGGGTGATCGTGTGGTGCTGGTTCAGCTTGGCGCGCTTCAGGATGTCGGCCCAGGCGGCGCGCAGCTCGTCGATCTCGACATCCGGAAAGCGCGGCGTCAGCGATTGCTCGATGGTCACCTGCGCGCGCAGGAAATCGCGCCCCAGCACCGGCAGGCGGTCGAGCCCGGCTGCCGCCAGCTTCATCTGCTCGTACTCCAGCAGCCGGCGCACCAGCTCGGCGCGCGGGTCCTCGGGCTCCTCGCCCTCGGCCACCTTCTTCGGCGGCAGCAGCATGCGCGACTTGATCTCGATCAGCATCGCCGCCATCAGCAGGTATTCGCTGGCGAGCTCGAGGTTGGTCTTGCGGATCTGGTCGACATACGCCAGGTACTGGCGCGTCACGCTGGCCAGCGGGATGTCGAGGATGTTGAAGTTCTGCTTGCGGATCAGGTAGAGCAGCAAGTCGAGCGGGCCTTCGAAGGCCTCGAGGAAGACCTCCAGCGCATCCGGCGGGATGTACAGGTCGGTCGGCATCGTGAACAGCGGCTCGCCGTACAGGCGCGCCACGGCCACGTGGTCGACCACGGTGGGCGCTGCCGCGTCGGTGGCGGCCTGCGCCAGGGCGTCTTCGCTCACGGGGTGCCCGCTCGGTGTCGCGTTCAGGGACGCTTCAATGCCCGGTCTGGTAGACGTAGGGCTGCTGGGCGACCTGGGCGTCGCGGTACTCGCTCTGCGCCTCGCGGTCGACCGGCTTGTCCCACAGCAGTTGGCGGCCCTCGAGCATCCGGCCCGCGAGCGTCGGGTCCTTGGCCTTCAGCTCCTCGATGAACGAGGTGGTGTCGGACTTGTAGGCTTTCCAGAAGAGCGGCATGGTCGGGGCCAGTGAAGCAGCGGAGGGCGGATTTTAGCCGGCCCGGGCGGCGGCCTCGGCGCCGGCCCTGTCGGCGACGATTCGCCCCGCCCCCAGCTCGGCCTCGAAGCCGGCGCGGCGGATCAGCGACAGCGGCTGCGCATCGACCCCGGCCAGGAACAGCGCCACCCCGCGCCGCGCGAGCGAGCGCTGACATTGCGCCAGCGCATCCAGCCCCGAGGTGTCCATCGACAGCATGCGCTGCAGGTCCAGTACCACCGCGCGGGTGCCGGGCAGCACGCGGGCCGGCAGCGCCTCCAGCGTGCCGACCGCGCCGAAGAACAGCGGCCCGCTCAGCGCGAACACCTGCACATCCGGCGCCGCGCTCTCGCAAGGCTCGACGCGGAACAGCGTGCTCATCCGGTAGATGAAGAACACGCAGGCGAGCACCAGCCCGAACTGCACGGCCACCGTCAGGTCGAACACCACCGTCAGCCCGAAGGTGCCCAGCAGCACCGTGCGGTAGTGCAGGCTGAAGCGGCGCAGGCGCGCGAACTCGTGCCATTCGCCCATGTTCCACGCGACGAACAGCAGGATGCCGGCCAGCCCCGCCAACGGCACGTGCACCGCCAGCGGCGCGGCCACCAGCACCACCGCGAGCAGCGTGGCCGCGTGCACGATGCCGGCCACCGGGCTGGTGGCGCCGGAACGCACGTTGGTCACGGTGCGGGCGATCGTGCCGGTGGCGGGGATGCCGCCGAACAGCGGGGCGACCATGTTGGCCACGCCCTGGCCCATCAGCTCCTGGTTCGGGTCGTGGCGCGGCGCCTCGCTGAGGTTGTCGGCGACGCGGGCGCACAGCAGCGATTCGACGGCGCCGAGCAGCGCGATCGTCAGGGTCGGGATCAGCAGCTGCTGCGCACTCGCCCAGCTGAACGGCGGCAGCGCGAGCCGCGGCAGGCCCTGCGGGATGCCGCCGAAGCGCGAGCCGATGGTCTCGACCGGCAACTGCAGCAGCGCGGTCGCGAGCGTCGCCAGCACCAGCGCGACGATCGGGGACGGCACGGCCTTCCAGCGTTTCGGCCACAACGCGACCAGCGCGAGGCAGCCGAGGCCCAGCGCCAGCGCCGCCGGGTTCATGCTGCCGGCATGCGAGGCGAGCGCACCCACCTGCGTGAAGAAATCCGCCGGCACCTTCTCGATGTGCAGCCCGAACAGGTCTTTCAGCTGCGACACGCCGATCAGCACCGCGATGCCGTTCGTGAAGCCGATGATGATCGCCACCGGGATGTAGCGCACCAGCGCGCCGAGCCGCAACGCGCCCATCGCGAACAGCAGCACGCCGGCCAGTGCGGTCGAGATCAGCAGGTTGGTCAGCCCGTAGCGCTCGACGATGCCGTAGACGATGACGATGAACGCACCGGCCGGCCCGCCGATCTGCACGCTGGAGCCGCCCAGCGCCGAGATCAGGAAGCCGGCGACGATGGCGGTGAAGATGCCCTGCTCGGGCTTGACGCCCGACGCGATCGCGAAGGCCATCGCGAGCGGCAGCGCGACCACGCCGACGGTGACGCCGGCCGATGCGTCCTGCCAGAAGCGCCGGCGGTCGTAGCCGCGCAGGCTGTCGAGCAGGCGGGGGCGGAACGGATGCAGGCGCATGGAACCCGAGTATCGGTCCGGCCCGCGCCGGCGTCGCTTGATCTGGATCAAACAGCGCCGGGCAGGCCGCCGCCGTCAGGCTTCCTGGCGGCGTGCGCTGTCGGCGAGCTTCAGGAACTCGTGCGGTTCGCCCACCATCCAGCGCGCCAGCTGGTCGAGCAGGTTCGAGTCGATCCGAGGCGCCGCGAAGGTGACCACCACGGTCTCCAGGTCGTCGAGGTTGCCGAGCTGGAAGCTGACCTTGCCCTGGTCGTGGTCGGGCAGCAGGCGCACCGTCATCGTGACGTCGGCGACGAAGCTGAAGCGCACTTCCTCGAGCCGGCCGTTGACCGGGTCGCGCACCCACTTCGAATCGGGCGCAATGCCGGCCTGGCGCAGGCGGGCTTCGAGCCGCTCGATCTCCGGCGGGAAGTCCTTGCTCATCGTGAGCGAGCGGCCCGACTTCTGCAGCGCGTGGATGACCACATGGTCGAACACCTCCTGCCCCCGGTGCTGCTTGCGCCGCGCGTCGACCCGGAAATCGCAGCGCGTGAGGCCGTCGACCGTGGTGCTCTTGTCGAACATGAAGCGCACCGGCGGGCGAGGCAGCAGCACGTTGAGCTGGGGCGCCAGGTCCATCCAGTAGCGCCAGGTGGTCTGGCAGGCCGTCTCGACCAGCGCGGCGTTGCGCGCGAGTGCGGCCGTGTCGACCGTCTGCTGCGTTTTCAGCGCGTCGGCCTGCCGCTTCAGATCATCCAGAAAACCCATGCTGCTCTCCCTCGAAGGCGCGCAGGATAGCCGCCTGCCGGGCGGCTGTCTCTCACCCTGTTTGGGGAACCGGCGCTCAGCGCACCCGCAAGCCCGGCGTCGCGCCCGGCCACGGCTCCAGCACGTACAGCCCCGGATTCGCCTTCTCGTCGGCATGCGATGCGGCCAGCACCATGCCTTCGCTGAGCCCGAACTTCATCTTGCGCGGCGCGAGGTTGGCCACCATCACGGTGAACTTGCCGACCAGGTCTTCCGGCTTGTAGGCCGACTTGATGCCGCTGAAGACGTTGCGCGTCTTTGCCTCGCCCACGTCGAGCGTCAGGCGCAGCAGCTTGTCGCTGCCCTCGACCGCCTCGCAGGCGACGATCTTCGCGATGCGCAGGTCGACCTTGGCGAAATCCTCGATCCTGATCTCGGGCGCGAGCTCCTCGCCGCCCGGCGGCGGCAGTGCGATCACCGGCGGCTCGAGCAGCTTGTCGAGCAGCGCCGGGTCGACGCGCTGCATCAGGTGCTTGTAGTCGCCGATCGTGTGGCCGCCGATCGCGCGCGCCGCATCGGCGAACACCATCGGCTCGACCTTCAGGAAGGCCTCGACCTGCACGGCCAGCGCCGGCAGCACCGGCTTCAGGTAGATGGTCAGCACGCGGAAGGCCTCGATGCAGACGCTGCACACATCGTGCAGCACCGCCTCCTGCCCGGCCTTCTTGGCGAGGTCCCAGGGCTTGTTCTGGTCGACGTACTCGTTCACGCGGTCGGCCAGCAGCATCACCTCGCGCAGCGCCTTGCCGTACTCGCGCTCCTCGTAGAGCTCCTCGATCGCCCGGCGGTGGTTGCGCAGGCCGTCGAGCAGCGAGCGGCCCTCGACGCCGAGGTCGGCCGACAGCCGCCCGCCGAAGCGCTTGCTGAGGAAGCCGGCGGCGCGGCTCGCGATGTTGATGTACTTGCCGACCAGGTCGGAGTTGATGCGGGCGGTGAAGTCGTCGGGGTTGAAGTCGATGTCCTCGACCTTCGCGTTCAGCTTGGCCGCGATGTAGTAGCGCAGCCATTCCGGGTTCAGCCCGACCTCGAGGTACTTCAGCGGCGAGATGCCGGTGCCGCGGCTCTTGCTCATCTTCTCGCCGCCGTTGACGGTGATGAAGCCGTGCACGTTGACGTGGTCCGGCGTCTTGCGGCCGCTGAAATGCAGCATCGCCGGCCAGAACAGCGTGTGGAAGTAGGTGATGTCCTTGCCGATGAAGTGCACCTGCTCGACCGCCGGGTCGGCGAAGAACGCGTCGAAGTCGCGCCCGGTCTTGTCGAAGTAGTTCTTCAGCGACGCCAGGTAGCCGACCGGCGCGTCGAGCCAGACGTAGAAGTACTTGTCCTCGGTGTCGGGGATGCGGATGCCGAAGTAGGGCGCATCGCGGCTGATGTCCCAGTCGGCCAGGCCGCCGTGGCCGTGCTCGTCGACGGCGAACCATTCGCGGATCTTGTTCAGCACCTCGGGCTGCAGGCGGCCGGGCGTGTGCGTCCAGTCCTTCAGGAACTCGATGCAGCGCGGCGACGAGAGCTGGAAGAAGTAGTGCGCGCTGCTCTTGAGCACCGGTGTGGCGCCGCTGAGCGCCGAGTACGGGTTCTTCAGCTCGGTGGGCGCGTAGACCGCGCCGCAGTTCTCGCACGAATCGCCGTACTGGTCCTTGGTGCCGCAGCGCGGGCATTCGCCCTTGATGTAGCGGTCGGGCAGGAACATCGCCTTCACCGGGTCGAAGAACTGCTCGATCGTGCGCTCGGCGATCAGGCCTTCCTTGCGCAGTGCGCGGTAGATGTCCTGCGCGAGCTGGTGGTTCTCGGGACCGTCGGTGGAGTGCCAGTTGTCGAAGCCGATGCTGAAGCCGTCGAGGTACTGCTTGCGGCCGGCCGCGATCTCGGCGACGAACTGCTGCGGCGTCTTGCCGGCCTTCTCGGCGGCGATCATGATCGGCGCGCCGTGCGCGTCGTCGGCGCAGACGAAGTGCACCTCGTTGCCGACCATGCGCTGGAACCGCACCCAGATGTCGGCCTGGACGTACTCCATCATGTGCCCGATGTGGAACGGCGCATTGGCGTACGGCAGGGCGGTGGTGACGAAGAGCTTGCGGGTCATCGGAGGCGTCCGGATCGGCGGGGGAGGGTCGATTCTAGGCGCGCTGGCCCGAGGGAGAAGGCGTGTGGGCTAGACTGCCCGCCGCCAACCGCCTGCCACCATGACCACCACCGAATCCGCCATCCTGGCCGCCCTGCAAGCCGTCAACGATCCGCTCACCGGCAAGGATGTCGTCGGCGCCCGCCAGGTGAAGAACCTGCGCATCCAGGGCGCGGACGTGAGCTTCGAGCTGGAGCTCGGCTACCCGGCGAAGAGCCTGCATGCGGCGCTGCGCGAATCGCTGCAGCGGGCGGTGCGCGCGTTGCCGGGCGTTGGCCGGGTCGATGTCGAGATCGCGACCCGCGTCGTGCCCCATGCGGTGCAGCGCGGGGTGCAGCTGCTGCCCAACGTGAAGAACATCGTCGCGGTGGCGTCGGGCAAGGGCGGCGTCGGCAAGAGCACGACGGCGGCCAACCTGGCGCTGGCGCTGGCCGCCGAGGGGGCGAAGGTCGGCATCCTCGACGCCGACATCTACGGCCCGAGCCAGCCGATGATGATGGGCCTGGAAGGCCGCCCGGAGAGCGCCGACGGCAAGACGATGGAGCCGATGCGCAACCATGGCGTCGAGGTGATCTCGATCGGCTTCCTGGTCGAGCGCGACAACGCGATGATCTGGCGCGGCCCGATGGCCACGCAGGCGCTGGAACAGCTGCTGCGGCAGACCAACTGGGGCGACCTCGACTACCTGATCGTCGACATGCCGCCCGGCACCGGCGACATCCAGCTGACGCTCTCCCAGCGCGTGCCGCTGACCGGCGCGGTGATCGTGACGACGCCGCAGGACATCGCGCTGATCGATGCGCGCCGCGGCATCAAGATGTTCGAGAAGGTCGGCGTGCCGATCCTGGGCGTCGTCGAGAACATGGCGGTGCATGTGTGCAGCAACTGCGGGCACGTGGAGCACATCTTCGGCGCCGATGGCGGCAAGCGCATGGCGGCCGAATTGGGCATGGACTACCTGGGTGCGCTGCCGCTGGCGCTGTCCATCCGCGAGCAGGCCGATTCGGGCAAGCCGACGGTGGTGAGCGAGCCCGACGGCGAGACGGCCGGGCTCTACAAGGCGATCGCGCGCCAGCTGGCCGCGAAGATCGCGCAGCGGACCAAGGATTTCTCGTCGAAGTTCCCGACCATCTCGATCTCGAAGACGACCTGAGGACTGCGCATGCGCTGGATGCCGATCGGAACGATGGCCTGGATGGCGGCAGCGGCCTGCATTGCGGCGCCCGAGGACGAGGGCGCTGCACGTGCCGCGTGGGCGCGCAAGCTGCAGGATTTCCAGCAATGCCAGGCCGGTCGGCGGGCGCCGAGCTACGGTCCGGCGGCGTCGGGTGCCGCGGCGAAGAAGCCTGCCAACTGCGTCGACCCGGGGCCGTTCGTGCCACCGTCGACGAAACCTGCCCGTTCGCCCTGAGCTAGTCGAAGGGTCGGGCTGAGCCTGTCGAAGCCTTGGTGCCGTACGCGCAGGCCCTTCGACAGGCTCAGGGCGAACGGGTTTCGCGCTTCGTGAACACCAGGTCCCAGACGCCGTGGCCGAGCTTGAGGCCGCGGTTCTCGAACTTGGTCAGCGGCCGATAGGCCGGTTTCGGCGCATAGCCCGCGGCGGTGTTGGCGAGCGCGGGCTCGGCCGACAGCACCTCCAGCATCTGCTCGGCATAGGGCTGCCAGTCGGTCGCGCAGTGCAGGTAGCCGCCGGGGGCCAGGTGCGCGGCGAGCTTCGCGACGAACGGCGCCTGGATCAGCCGGCGCTTGTTGTGCTTCTTCTTGTGCCACGGGTCGGGAAAGAACACATGCACGCCGGCCAGCGAGCCGGGCGCGATCATGTGCTCCAGCACCTCGACGGCATCGTGCTGCACGATGCGCAGGTTGGCGATCTGCTTCTCGCCGATGTGCTTCAGCAGTGCACCCACGCCGGGCGTGTGCACCTCGACGCCGAGGAAATCGGTGCCCGGCAGCGCCTGCGCGATCGCCGCGGTGGCGTCGCCCATGCCGAAGCCGATCTCCAGCACCAGCGGTGCGGTGCGGCCGAACGCGGCCTGCGGGTCGAAGCGCTGCTGCGCATAGGGGACCACGAAGCGCGGGCCGAGCGTCTCGAGCGCGCGCGCCTGGCCGGTGCCCATGCGGCCGGCGCGCAGCACGAAGCTCTTGATGCCGCGCAGCGGAACGGTGGGATCGGTGGGGGCGGTCATGGTAATTCGGCACGCGTGCCTGGAGGGCAGGGGGCCGAATTGTGCCCGAGCACGCGCTAGAATCGCGCCCGCTGCGGGTGTAGTTCAATGGTAGAACGGCAGCTTCCCAAGCTTCATACGAGGGTTCGATTCCCTTCACCCGCTCCAATGACCTGCCCATGAAGCCCGCGGAAGAATCGACCGCTGCAGACGCGGCACCCGAGCCCGTCTCCTTCGGCCAGGCCTTCGTCTACTGGCTCAAGCTCGGCTTCATCAGCTTCGGTGGACCTGCCGGGCAGATCGCCCTCATGCATGAGGAGCTGGTCGAGCGGCGCCGCTGGATCTCGGAAAACCGCTTCCTGCATGCGCTGAACTACTGCATGGTCCTGCCGGGGCCCGAGGCCCAGCAGCTGGCCACCTACATTGGCTGGCTCATGCACCGGACCTGGGGCGGCATCGTCGCCGGCGGATTGTTCGTGCTGCCGTCGTTGTTCATCCTCATCGCACTGTCCTGGGTCTACATGGCCTTCGGCACGGTCCCCGCGGTGGCGGGCCTCTTCTACGGCATCAAGCCGGCGGTCACGGCCATCGTCGTGTCGGCTGCGATCCGCATCGGCTCGCGTGCGCTGAAGAACCGTTGGCTGTGGGGCATCGCCGTCGCGGCCTTCGTCGCCATCTTCGCGGTGAACCTGCCTTTCCCGCTCATCGTCCTGGGTGCCGGCTTCGTCGGGTACCTGGGTGGCCGCTATGCCCCGGAGAAATTCGCTGTCGGCGCAGGCCACGGCAAGGCCGCCAAGGGGTTCGGTGCCGCCCTCATCGACGACAACACACCGACGCCGGCGCATGCGCGCTTCACCTGGAGGCACTTCCGGCGCGTCCTCGCGGCGTTCACCGGCTTGTGGGCGGTGGCCATCGGAGGGCTGACGCTGGCCTGTGGCTGGGATGCCACCCTCACGCAAATGGCGTGGTTCTTCACCAAGGCCGCACTGCTGACGTTCGGCGGGGCCTACGCCGTGCTTCCCTACGTCTACCAGGGGGCCGTGGACCACTACCACTGGCTCACGGGACTGCAGATGATTGACGGGCTGGCGCTGGGAGAGACGACGCCGGGGCCGCTCATCATGGTCGTCTCGTTCGTCGGCTTTGTCGGGGGCTGGACGAAGGCCCTCTTCGGAGCGGACTCGCTCTTCCTGGCCGGCGCGGTGGCGGCCACGGTGGTCACGTTCTTCACCTTCCTGCCGTCGTTCTTCTTCATCCTGCTCGGTGGGCCGTTCATCGAGTCGACGCATGGCAATCTGAAGTTCACGGCACCGCTGACAGGCATCACCGCAGCGGTCGTGGGCGTCATCGTCAACCTGGCGGTCTTCTTCGCCTCTCACGTGCTGTGGCCGGCGGGCCTGTCGGGGCGCTTCGAGTGGCCGGCAGCGGTCATCGGCATCGCCGCGGCCATCGCGCTGATTCGCTTCAAGGTCGGCGTCATCCCCGTCGTCCTGGTTTCGGGCTTGTGTGGCCTGGCGCTGAGCTTGGCCGCTGCCTCGTGATCCGCTGACGCCGGTCGATTTCCTCCAGCGTCCGGTTGCATGATCCACCCATATGGTTGTATCGTGCAACCATATGGACGGTTTTGCGGATCCGGAACATCCACTGGTCGAGGAGATCCGGGCAGCCTCGCGCTCCATGGCGCGCGACTGGGGTTTCATGGGCCGCCGATTCGCGGGTGCGGACCTGTCGCCGTCCGCCGTCCACGCCCTGATCGAAATCGACGCTGGCGACATCAGCGCCCGGGACCTGGGCGTGCGCCTGCGCCTGGAAAAATCCAGCGTCAGCCGCATGCTGCGCAAGCTCGTGGACTCGGGCGATGTGTGCGAGGCACCTGCCGAGCACGACAGCCGGATCAAGCTGCTCTCGCTGACCCCGCCGGGTCGACGGCGCGTGTCGGCGATCCACGCCCACGCGCGCGCCCAGGTCGCGGCCGCCTTGGGCCGCCTGAAGCACGGCCAGCACCGCACCGTTCTCAACGGCCTGCGGCTCTACAGCGAGGCGCTCGCAGGCGTGCATGAGGTGCGCCCCGATCCGCCAGCGGTCGATGTGACGCCGGGCTACCAGGTCGGGCTCATCGCCAGCGTCACCCGGATGCACGCACTGCACGACGCACGAGGGGCCGGCATCGGACAACGCGTCGAGTCCGCTGTCGCGGCAGGCCTGGCGGATTTCTGCGACAGGCTCGGCAGGCCGGGGAATGGCATCTGGACGGCCCGGCAAGGTGGCGACATCGTCGGCTCGGTCGCCATCGACGGCGATGGCCCGGGCCTCGGCGTCGCGCATCTGCGCTGGTTCATCGTGGACGAGGGCCTCCGCGGCCGCGGCGTGGGGCGCAAGCTGCTGGCCAGCGCGCTGGACTTCGCCGACGGCCAGGGATTCGCCGAAACACACCTGTGGACCGTCGACGGTTCGTCTGCCGCCCGGCATCTCCGTGAGTCGCATGGCTTCGTCTGCGTGGAAGAGCGGCCTGCCACCCAGTGGGGCCAGGACGTCCTGGAACAGCGTTTCGCGAGGAGGCGACCATGATCTCGACGCCAACCACCGAGGAGCTTGCCGGCGTTGCCCCGGAGTTGCCGACCGCGGGCCGGCTGAAGGGCCGGGTGTGCCTGGTCACCGGCGCCACGAGTGGGATCGGTCGCGCCACCGCGCTGCGGATGGCCGCGGAAGGCGCAGCCGCCGTGGTCGTGACGGGCCGCCGGGAGGAGCTCGGCCAGGCGCTCGCCGGCGAGATCCGCGAGCGCGGTGCCGAATGCCTTTTCGTGGCGGGTGATGCGACCCGCGAGCAGGACGTCGTCTCGACCCTCCAGCAGGCACACGTCCGGTTCGGCAGGCTCGACGCCGTGTTCAACAACGCGGGCTGCCAGGAACGCCGAGGCCCGTTGGCGGAGCAAAGCGACGAGGTGTACGCCCGCGTGTTCGACACGAATGTGCGTGCACTCTTTCATTTCATGCGCCATGCCATCTCGGCCATGCTGGCGGGTGGCGGCGGCACGATCGTCAACAACACCAGCGTGAGCGGGATTCGCAATCCCAATCCGGGGCTGTCTCTCTACAGCGCGTCGAAGGCGGCAGCCAACTCGCTCACGCGATCGGCCGCGATGGAATATGCGCCGGCAGGGATCCGGATCAACGCGGTCGCGCCGGGACGCGTGCTCACGGACATGATGCTTTCATCCGGCATTGCGGACATGCGCAGCGTCGCGGCCGGCCTGCCGCTGCGCAGGATGGGCCATCCGGAAGAAGTGGCCGCCGCCGCCATCTGGCTGATGTCTGATGAAGCGCGCTATGTCGTGGGCCATGTGCTCGCGACCGATGGTGGGTTCCTGGCGGGGTAGGGAAGGCGTGGCGCCCTGTCAGCACGCGGCGTCGCGTTCCGGTCTGCAGCGGCGTGCCCCATGGGGAGGAGGCGACGACCTCCCGACCGTTCCTCCCTCGACCAGAAAGCGTGCGATCGCGCGCCTGACGTCCGATGTCACTCCCACTTCACTCCACTGAGGCGCCCGCACGATCTCCAGCTCGGGAAACCCCGCCAGCGTCGTTGCGTTGCCTTCGATGCTGCAGCGTGCCAGGGCCAGCAGCACGGCGGTGCAGGTCAGTGCCCTCATGCCGTCGTTCCGGGGGAGGAGCGAATCGCGAGAGGCGGCAGCAGGTTGCGGCGCAAGGCCACGCACTCGAAGCCGCAACGCTGCATGTTCAGCAGCGACGGATTGACCTCGTCCGTGGGCTCGCCCGTCTCGGTGCCGATCCAGCGCACGCCGGTGCGCGTCGCATCCTTGACGCGGCGCGCCATGAGCGCGCGCTGACCGCCGCGGCGCCGATGCGACTCCAGCATGCTGCCGATCCCGACCCAGGCCTGGTCGCCATCCACGAACAGCGCGCCGCCGCCGACGGCCGTGGTGCCGTCGAAGGCGCCGTAGAGCTGCCAGCGAGGACGGTCGTGCAGCGCGCGCAACCAGGTGGCGACGAATGACGGCAGGCCGAATCCGCGGGTGATCGCGTCGGCGATCGCATCGGCATCCTCGTCGGTGCCGGCCGCGACACGCAACGTCGTCTCGCCTGCATCCACCGGGCCTGCCGGCCGCAGCATCTTCACCCAGTTCGCGGGTTCGCCCGGCCGCCATCCGGCCGCTTCGAGCGACAGCGCCGTGTCGCGGGGCTGCGCGTGCGTGTTGACATGCAGCCACCAGTGGCGGGAACCGGCCGCCGCGAACGCCGCTGCGACTTGCGCGGTGCTGTGGGCGCCCGCCGGCGAGCGCAGCCCGAGCCCGATCGCCCGGTTGAACAGGGGGGACTCGATGCCGGGTGCCAACAGCAGCGTCGCATCGGCGACGCGGTCGTGGGCGATGCCCAGCGTCCGGCGCAGCGCCGGGGGCGCCGCGTCGTAGTAGTCCACCCAGGCGCGGGCTTCGATGTTGTCTGCCAGGGTGGCCATGTCGGCGGGGGTCATTGTCGAGTTCACGGGAAGCGTTTCCTTCTGGCTGGATTGATTGACCTTACACCGTAAGGTCGACGCCGCGAAATGTACTGCAGGGTGCCTTACGTTGTAAAGTGGCCCATGGCCAGTGTCCGCACACCCCGCAAAGCGCCGACGTCGGTTCCGCCCGCGTCCCCACCGCTTCCTCGCACGCCGCTCGATCGGGACCGGATCGCCGCGGTGGCCCTGGCACTCATCGACAGCCTCGGGCTGGACGGCTGCTCGATGCGCCGCATCGGCCAGGAGCTGGGCGTCGAGGCGATGGCGCTCTACCATCACTTCAAGTCCAAGGGCGAGCTGCTCGACGCGGTGCAGGAGCTGCTGATCGGCGAGATCGAGATGCCCGATCCCGCCAGCGCCCCGCCGATCGAACGCATCCGCCGGAGCATGCGCAGCTACCGGCAGATCGCGGTGCGCCATCCGCGCGCCTTCACGCTGCTCGCTGCACGCCGCTTCAACACTCCGCGTGCATTCGACATCTACGAGCAGCTGCTGTTGATGTATGCCGAGTGCGGGCTGGCACCGCAGCAGCAGGCCTGGTGGTTCCGCCTGATGGGCGGCTTCGTGAACGGCGCGGGCATGGCCTACGTCGCGAGCATCGAGCACATTCCGGAACCCACCAAGCTGCAGCTGCAGCATGCGCCGCAGACCATTGCGTTGCCGCACGTCGCCGCCGTGGCGCCGTTCCTGCGAATCGAGGGCCTCGATGCCGCCTTCGAATTCGGGCTCGACGTGCTGTTGGGTGCATTGGCGCGCGGGGGCGACGCTGCGCCTCAGTGATCCGCCCCGTGCCGCCACCCATCGGGCGTGCAGCCGGTCCAGTCGTGGGTTCGATGGGTCTTCCTTGTTTCAGTGGTGGCGTCCGTTCATTGACACGATGGCCTCCCTTACCCACCTCTGTCCCCCATGCCCATGACCCCGCTCGTGCCAAACCATCCCCACCGCGAACCCTTCCACGGGAAACGGCGGCTCAACCAGCAGCAGCCTGTCCCGTCGGTCCCGCACCAGCAGCTCCGGCACCAGAGCCACGAAGTCCGACGCCGCCACGATCTCCGGCAGGAACAGAAACGATGCCGCCGACAGCACCACCTTGCGCTTGTGCCCCAGCGCCGCCAGGGTGCTGTCCACCGGCGTGACGAAGTCGGCCCCGCGCAGCGAGACGATCACGTGCTCCAGCTGCGCAAACTGCGCGACCGAGAGCTTGCGCCGCAGCCGTGGATGGTCCCGCCGGCCGATCAGCACATAGCGCTCATCGAACAGGTGCCGCGTCCGCAGGCCCGGCGGCGCGACCTCCGGCGTCATCAGCGCCAGGTCCACATCGCCCCGCGCCATCTGCGCTTCCAGCTGCGGCATGTCCAGGTTGCGCAGCGCCACGCGCACGCCGGGCGCCCGGGTGCGCAGTTCCACGACCAGCGGCTTGACCACTGCCGCCTGCAGGTAGTCCGTGCAGGCGATGGTGAAGGTCAGCTCCGCCTCGGCAGGGTCGAAGTTCCTGTGCGAGGCGACGGTGGCGCGCACCTGGTCCAAGGCGTGGCGCAAGGGGGCCAGCAGGTCGATGGCCTTGGCGGTCGGCGTCATGCCGCGTTGCGCAGGGATGAGCAACGGGTCGTCGAACGCGTCGCGCAGGCGGCTCAACTGCGCGCTGACCGCCGGTTGACTCAGGTGCAGGCGGGCGGCCGCCTTGGTCACGTTCTGCTCCACCAGCAAGGCCTCCAGGGTGACCAGCAGGTTGAGGTCGAGGCGCGTGCTATCCATGCCATGAATAGTAGCCAAACAAAGCATCGATTTCACAGATGGCTCGCAACTGCCGAGACTTGCGCCATCGCCCTACCGGCGCCACCGATGAAGAGTGAATCGATGCAGAAGAAGGTCCTGATCGTCCATGCGCACCCCGAGCCCACATCGCTGACCCGCCAGCTTGTGGAGGTGTCCTTGCAAACGCTACGGCAGCAGGGGCACGAGGTGCTGCAGTCGGATCTGTACGGCATGCACTGGAAGGCCGTGTTCGACGAACACGATTTCCCCAGCCGGGCCGACCCGGATCGCTTGTCGTTCATTGCGGAGTCAGGGCATTCCTATCTCGGTGGGCAACAGGTCGCGGACATTGCCGCCGAGCAGCAGAAGCTGCTGGCCGCCGACGCAGTGGTCTTCCAGTTTCCGCTCTGGTGGTTCGGCATGCCGGCCATCATGAAGGGCTGGGTGGACAGGGTGTGGGCCTACGGCCTCGCGTACGGCTACCAGAACGCAGGCAACCGCTACCGCTATGGCGATGGCGCCTTCAAGGGCAAGCGGGCGATGCTCGCCGTCGCGGTCGGCGGGCCGGCGAGGGATTATTCGCCGCGGGGCATCAACGGGCCGCTCGAGCAGTTGCTCTTCCCCATCACGCACGGCTCGCTCTATTTTCCCGGCTTCGACGTGCTGCCCACCTTCGCCGTCTACGGCACCGGACGAATGGCGGCGGATGAGGTGGCCGCGGCCAGGCAAGCCTGGCGCTCGCGTGTCGAACGCCTCTTCGAAGAAGCGCCCATCCCCTTCCGGCCGCAAAACGGTGGCGACTATCCCGACGGCCACGTCCTGGCAGCTCATGTCGCGGCCGGCCAGAGCGGACTGGTGGCGCACATCGCGGGCCCGGAAACGGTCCCTCTCCCTCGACCCCTCGAGAGGGGAGCCTGATCCCCTCTCCGAACCGGTGCCCTGCGCCGCCGGTCAGGTCGTGCCTGGCCGGCGGCGCTGCCCTCGACGAGCGCGCACCGCCGCGCCCAGCTCGCGCAGCAGGGGTTCCGTCTGCATCCAGCCCAGGCAGGCGTCGGTGATGGACACGCCGGGCAACAGGTCGGCCCGGGTCTGGCCTTCCAGCAGGTCCTGGCGGCCCGGCTGCAGGTGGCTTTCGATCATGACGCCGGTGATGCGCGCATCGCCCCCGGCGATCTGGCCGGCCACGTCGCGGCCGACGTCGACCTGGCGCTCGTACTTCTTGCTCGAGTTGGCATGCGAGAAGTCGATCATCACCTGCTCGCGCAGGCCCGAGGCCTTGAGCCCCTCGCAGGCCGCGGCCACGGATGCCGCGTCGTAGTTGGGCGCCTTGCCACCGCGCAGGATGATGTGGCAATCCTCGTTGCCGCGCGTCTCGAAGATCGCGGCCATGCCCATCTTGGTCATGCCCATGAAGGCGTGCGCCGAGCGCGCCGCGAGCACGGCGTCGCTCGCGACCTTGATGCCGCCGTCGGTGCCGTTCTTGAAACCGACCGGGCAGGAGAGGCCGGAGGCCAGCTGGCGGTGGCTCTGGCTTTCGGTCGTGCGCGCGCCGATGGCGCCCCAGGCGATCAGGTCGGAGATGTACTGCGGGGACAGCAGGTCCAGGAACTCGGTGCCGGCCGGCAGCCCCAGCCCGTTCACGTCCAGCAGCAGCTGGCGGGCCAGGCGCAGGCCCTCGTTCATGTGGAAGCTGCCGTCCAGGCGCGGGTCGTTGATGTAGCCCTTCCAGCCCACCGTGGTGCGCGGCTTCTCGAAGTAGACGCGCATGACGATGAGCAGGTCGCGGCTCAGTTCATCGCGGGCGGCCTTGAGCAGCCGCGCATAGTCCATCGCCTGGTCGTGGTCATGGATGGAGCACGGGCCCACCACCACCAGCAGCCGGTCGTCGCGGCCGTGCAGGACCGCGCTGATCTCCTGCCGCGCGCGCGCCACCACCTCCAGCGCCTGGTCCGAGGCCGCCAGCTCCTCGAGCAGCAGCGCCGGGCTGATCAGCGCACGCACGGCGCCGATGCGGGTATCGTCGGTGCGGGTGGCATCGAAGGTCGAGGGCTCGTCTTCGTGGGCGTGGGTGGAGGGAGTGTTCATTCCATGGGTGAAAGTGTGCAAGGCAGCAGGATTCTCGTCGTTCTTTCCCCGGTCCGGGCCGATGACGCCGAGGCCTTGGTGGCATTGCGCATCGAGGCGATGCGTGAAAGCCTGGAGCGCGCAGGGCGCTTCGATGCGGCGCGGGCGCGCGAGCGCTTCCTGTCCGGCTTCTCGCCCGAACACACACGCCACATCGAGCTCGACGGCGAGAAGGTCGGTTTCGTGGTGGTCAAACCGCACGGCCAGGGGCTGCTGCTGGATCATCTCTATGTCCACCCGAAGCATCAGCGCCACGGCGTCGGCGCCGCCGTGCTGGCGCAGGTGTTCGCCGAAGCCGACGCAGCGGCTGCCGCGCTGCGCGTCGGGGCGCTGCGCGGCAGCGATTCGAACCGCTTCTACGCGCGGCACGGCTTCGCGCTGGTCGAGGAGAAGGAGTTCGACAACTACTACGAGCGCTCCCGCTGACCGAGCCGCGGTGCGCACTCCGTCACGCCGCCTCCATTTCCGACGCCCCGAAGTCCATCCGTCCGGTGCCGAGCCGGCGGCGCACGCTGCGTCTCCCCGTTGCTGCCATCCACGGCGGTGATGAAAGGTGACGTGATGACGCAGTGCGGTGAAGACGTGCGGTTGCTGGAACAGCTGGGCCTGGACACGCTCGCGCCCGGGGAGGCCCGGGCCTGCGAACTCCTGCTGGAGGGCGGCATCCGCATGCTGCTGGAGCTCAGCGAGGACGGCCTGCTGACGATCGCCGCGGCGCTGCCCGGCGAGGTCACCGACGACGACGACGCCTTGCTCTCGATGTCGCCTGCCGAGACCGACCTCGACGACGCGCGGGACACGTCGCCGATCGACATTAGCACCGAATCCGGCCACCTCATCGTGTGGGCGGACCATTTCGTCGAGGCGGCCGGCGACGCCCGCATGGTCTCGCTGCTCGACCGCGTGGCCACGCGGGCCGCCGCGGTGGCCGCGGCGCGGCGTTCCAGCGCCCGCGGCGCCGCGACGAACGCGCGCCAGGACATGGTCCCGCTCGCTAAACTGCGGCTCAACGAAGTCCGGAGGCGACTCGCGATGAACCAGGCCCCTTGCCGCGTACTGTGGATCGATGCCCAGCCGCCCGACGCCGATGTCGGCTCGACCGCGCTGCAAAGCCGCCTTGGCGCCGGCTTCGACATCCGCACGGCCGCCGGACTCGATTGCACCGAGGCCCGCGATGCGCATTCCGAGGTCATCGTGCTGGCGCTCGGCGCCGATGCCGCCGAGGTGGTGCTCGGCTGGCCCGCGCTCGCGGTGGCCGCGGCCGACGCGGCGCTGGTGGTGCTGGCACCGGCCATGGCCGATGCGCAGGCGCAGCGCCTGATCGAGGCCGGCGTGCAGGACATCGTGTTCCATGCCGACCTCGGCTCGCTCGCGCAGCGGCTGCGGCTGGCCGCCGGGCGCAAGGCGATCGAGCGCGAGGCGCGCAAGGCCTACGCCACCGACCTGATGACGGGCCTGCCGAACCGCACGCAGCTGATCGAGCACCTGAGCCAGGTGCTGGCGCTGCGCGAGCGCGAGCCGGCACCGGTCAGCCTGCTGGTGTTCCGCATGGACGGTTTCCAGGGCATCGAGGGCGCGCACGGGCCGGAGTCGGCCAACGTCGTGCGCCGCAAGGTCGCGGTGCGGCTGCGCGGCGGCGTGCGCTCGAGCGACGTGGTGGCCTCGCTCGGGGCCGACGTGTTCGCGGTGCTGCTGCCGTCGACCGAATCGCCGGCCGACGCGCAGCGCGTCGTCGACAAGCTGGTGCGCATGCTGCGCGATCCGTTCAACGTGGCCGGCATCACGGTGGGCGTGACGGCGCACGTCGGCGTCGCGCAGTACCCGCAGGACGGGCAGCAGCCCGACGACCTGCTGCGGCATGCATCCGCCGCGGCGCTGGCGACCGCCTACGGGCCGCGGGGGGCGGCGAACGACTGAGCTATTTCTGGATGTCCCCCAGGCACAAATACTTCACCTCGACGTAGTCGTCGATCCCGTGGTGCGACCCCTCGCGCCCGAGGCCCGACTGCTTGACCCCGCCGAACGGCACCTCGGCCGTCGAGATCAGCCCGGTGTTGATGCCCACCATGCCGTACTCCAGCGCCTCGCCGACGCGGAAGATGCGGCCGATGTCGCGGCTGTAGAAGTAGCTTGCCAGCCCGAACTCGGTGGCGTTGGCCATCGCGATCGCGTCGGCCTCGGTGGTGAAGCGGAACACCGGCGCCACCGGGCCGAAGGTCTCCTCGCGCGCGCACAGCATCTCGCTGGTGGCGCCCGACAGCACCGTCGGCTCGAAGAAGCGCGTGCCGAACCGGTGCCCGCCGGTCACCAGCGTCGCGCCCTTCGCGGTCGCGTCGGCCACGTGCCGCTCGATCTTCTCGATCGCCGCGTCGTCGATCATCGGCCCCTGCGTCACGCCGGCCTCGAAGCCGTTGCCCACTTTGATCGTCTTCGTCTTCTCGGCCAGCTTGGCGACGAACGCGTCGTACACGCCGTCCTGCAYGTACAGCCGGTTCGCGCAGACGCAGGTCTGGCCGGCATTGCGGTACTTGCTGGCGAGCGCCCCCTCGACCGCGCTGTCGAGGTCGGCATCGTCGAACACGATGAACGGCGCATTGCCGCCCAGCTCCAGCGACAGCTTCTTGATCGTCGGCGCGCACTGCTTCATCAGGATGCGGCCGACCTCGGTCGAGCCGGTGAACGACAGGTGGCGCACCYGATCGCTCTCGCACAGCACCTTGCCCACCGCGATGGAGTTCTCGCCGTCGGCCGTCACGACGTTCAGCACGCCCGGCGGCATGCCGGCGCGCTGCGCCAGTTCGGCCACGGCCAGCGCCGACAGCGGCGTCTGCTCGGCCGGCTTGATCACCACCGGGCAGCCGGCGGCCAGCGCCGGCGCGACCTTGCGCGTGATCATCGCGATCGGGAAATTCCACGGCGTGATCGCCGCGCACACGCCCACCGGCTGCTTGATCACCAGGTAGCGCTTGCCGTTGTCGGTGGTCGGGATGGTCTCGCCGTAGACACGGCGCGATTCCTCGGCGAACCACTCGATGAAGCTGGCGCCGTAGCCGACCTCGCCCTTCGCCTCGGCCAGCGGCTTGCCCTGCTCGGCCGTCATGATGCGCGCCAGGTCGTCGGCGTTCGCCATCAGCAGCTGGAACCACTTCATCAGGATCGCCGCGCGCTCCTTCGCGGTCTTGCCGCGCCAGGCCGGCCAGGCCTGGTTCGCGGCGGCCACGGCGGCCTGCGTCTCGGCCGCGCCCAGGTTCGCCACGTCGACGAGCTTCCGGCTCGTGGCCGGGTCGGTCACGTCGAAGCGGGCGCTGCCGGCCACCCACTCGCCGCCGATCAATGCGTGCGTCTTCAGCAGGCCGGGGTCCTTCAGCGTGGAAAGCGGGGAGGTCTTCATGTCCATGGAGGTCGTCCTTTCGTGGAATCGATCAGCGCTTGCGCCCGCGCAGCCACTCCAGCACGAGCAGCAGCCCGGTCGTGAAGAGGATCAGCAGCGTCGCGACGGCGGCGATCGTCGGCGTGATGTTCTCGCGGATGCCGGTGAACATCTGGCGCGGCAGCGTCACCTGTTCCGGGCCGGCGAGGAAGAGCGTCACCACGACCTCGTCGAACGAGGTCGCGAACGCGAACAGCGCGCCGGAAATGACGCCCGGCGCGATCACCGGCAGCGTGATGCGGAAGAAGGTGCGCAGCGGCGTTTCGCCCAGGCTCAGGCTCGCGCGCACCAGGTTGTTGTTGAAGCCCTGCAGCGTGGCCAGCACGGTGGTCAGCACGAACGGCGCACCGAGCGCGGCATGCACGATGATCAGCGCGGTGTAGCTGTCGCCGAGCCCGATGTTGGCGAAGAACAGGTAGGTGCTGACGCCGACGACCACGATCGGCACCACCATCGGCGCGATCAGCAGGCTCATCAGCAGGCCCTTGAACGGGAAGTCGGTGCGCGCGAGGCCCACCGCGGCCAAGGTGCCGAGCACGGTCGCGATCACGGTGGCGGCGGGCGCGACGATGAAGCTGTTCTTCGCGGCGCGCGCCCACTCGGCCGACGTGAAGAGGTTCTGGTACCACTTCAGCGACCAGCCGGGGATCGGGTAGGCCAGGAACGAGCTGTCGCTGAACGACAGCGGGATGATCACGAGGATCGGCAGCAGCAGGAAGGCCAGCACGCCGGCGCAGGCCGCGCGCACCGCCCACCAGCCGGCCTTGTCGAGCGGCGTCGCGTACGCGGGAAAGAGGGGCAGTGCGGGCAGTTTCATCCGAGGCTCAGTTCCGACTTCACGACGCGACGGTACACGGCATAGAGAACCAGCGTCGCCGTCAGCAGCAAGGCACCGAGCCCGCAGGCCATGCCCCAGTTGATGTTCACGTTGGTGTACTGCGCGATGTAGTAGCTGAGCATCTGGTCGTCCGCGCCGCCGAGCAGTGCCGGCGTCACGTAGTAGCCGATCGACAGGATGAACACCAGCAGCGCGCCGGCGCCGATGCCCGGGAAGGTCTGCGGCACGTAGACGCGGAAGAACGCCGCCAGCGGTGCACTGCCGAGCGACACCGCGGCACGCAGGTAGGTGGCCGGCACGCTCTTCATCACGCTGTACAGCGGCAGGATCATGAAGGGCAGCAGGATGTGCGTCATCGCGATCACGACGCCCAGCCGGTTGAACAGCAGCGGCAGCGGCTCGTCGACCAGGCCGAGCCCCATCAGGCTGCGGTTGACCAGCCCCTGCGACTGCAGCAGCACGATCCAGGCCGCCACGCGCACCAGGATGGAGGTCCAGAACGGCACCAGCACCAGGATCATCAGCACGTTGGCGCGGCGTGCCGGCAAGGTCGACAGCCACCACGCGAGCGGGTAGCCGAGCAGCAGGCAGCACAGCGTGACGACCGCGCTGATCGCGAAGGTGCGGCCCAGGATGCGGGCGAATGCGCGCTGGTCCTCGGGCATGCGCTCGACGTGGCCGGTCGCGTCGCGGCGCAGGTCGACGGCGGCGAGCAGGTAGTCGGGCGTCCAGCGCGAGCCGTTCTTCGCGATCGCCTGCCAGTAGCGCGGCTCGCCCCAGCGTTCGTCGAGGGCGAGCAGTTTCGCCTTCACCTGGGCGGGCTCGCCGGCGCCTTCGAGCGGCAGCGCACGGTAGGCGCCCATCACCAGCGAACGCGCGCCGGCCGCATCGCTGTTGAGCCGGCGCGCGACGGCGCCGGCATCGGAGCTGTCGGGCAGCGTGCCCAGGTCGGCGACCAGCGCGGCGAACGCGTCCGGTGCCGGCACCGAGGCGCGGTCCCACGACGCGAGCGCCGCGACGGTGCGCGGCAGCGCGGTCGCGACCTCCGGGTTCTCGACCGCGCGCTTGAGCAACGCGGCGATCGGCACCAGGAAGGTCAGCAACAGGAACAGCAGCAGCGGCAGCGTCAGCGAGAACGCCCGCAGCTTGCGCCGCCGGTCGGCACGCGCGAGCTGGCGGCGCAGCGCATGCGGGTCGCCGATCGGCAGCGGGGCGGCGAGCGTGTCCATCACGAGCGCCTTACTGCGCGGCCCACGAGGCGAAGCGCTTCTCCAGCTCCTCGCCCTGGTCGGCCCAGAACTTCAGGTTGAACTGCAGCGCGTCCTTCGAGTTGGCCGGCGAGGTCGGCAGGTTGCCCAGCACCTTGGCATCCAGCCTGGCCAGTGCCTTGGTGTTGGTCGGGCCATAGGCGATGTTCTTTGCGTACTCGGCCTGCGCGTCCGGGGTGCTGGCGAACGCGATGAACTTCAGCGCCGCATCCTTGTTCGGCGTGCCCTTCGGGATCACCCAGTAGTCCAGGTCGTAGATGCCGCCGGTCCAGGTGATCTTCAGGTTCTTGCCCTCGCGGTTCGCGGCATCGATGCGGCCGTTGTAGACCGTCGTCAGCGCGACGTCGCCCGCCACCAGGAACTGCGGCGGCTGCGCGCCGGCCTCCCACCACTGGATGCTCGGCTTCAGCTCGCTCAGCTTCCTGAACGCGCGGTCGGCGCCGTCCTTGGAGGCGAGCACCTTGTAGACGTCGGCGGTCTTCACGCCGTCGGCCATCAGCGCGAACTCGAGGTTGTAGCGCGCGCCCTTGCGCATGCCGCGCTTGCCGGGGAATTTCTTCAGGTCCCAGAAATCGGCCCAGGTGGTGGGCGTGCCCTTCAGCTTGTCGCCGTTGTAGGCCATCACGGTCGACCACACGAAGATGCCGATGCCGCAGTCGCTGACGGCCGCCGGCAGCAGGTCGGCCTTGCCGCCGAGCTTGCTGTAGTCGAGCTTCTCGAACAGGCCCTCGTCGCAACCGCGCGCGACGTCGGGCGACTCGACCTCGACGACGTCCCACGTGACCTTCTTCGTCTCGACCATCGCCTTGATCTTGGCCTGCTCGCCGTTGTATTCCACCGGCACGACCTTGGTGCCGGTCTTCTCGAACGGCTCGTAGTAGGCCTTCTTCTGCGCATTGGCGTTCGCGCCGCCGAAGTTGACGACGGTGATCTGCTGGGCGAACGCCGGCAGCGCGAAGCCGACGGCGAGCGCGAGGCTCAGGATGCTCTTCTTCATGACGGGGTCCTTCGGGGTGATGAAAGCGGTGGAGGAGGCCGGGACGGCAGGGCTCAGACGATGTAGATGCGCGTGTGCTCGGGCGGCAGCTCCAGCCAGACCGCGTCGCCGGCGTGCGGTGCCGCGCCGTCGGCCAGCGGCAGCTTGACCGTCGCCGCGGCCTGGCCTTCGCCGAGCGCGCACAGCAGCCGCAGGTGGTCGCCGAAGTAGATGACGCTGTCGACGCGCGCCTGCAGCGCGTTGCCATGCTCGGCCGGCGCCTGCCGGTGCAGCCGGATGCGCTCCGGGCGGATGCAGGCCTCGACCGCCGCACCGACCGCCGCGCCGTTCACGTTGACGCCGGTCAGCACGCGCCCGTCGATCAGCACCATGCCGCAGCGGTCGCTGGTGTCGTCGACGTGGGTCGCCCGCACGGTGCCCTTGACGACGGTGCTGTCGCCGATGAAGCCGGCCACGAAGCGGTTGGACGGCGCCTCGTACATCGCCTCCACCGGCGCGAGCATCTGCACCGCGCCGTCGTTGAAGACGGCCACGCGGTCGCTCATCGTCAGCGCCTCGCCCTGGTCGTGCGTCACGTAGACGAAGGTGACGCCGAGCTGCCGGTGCAGCTCCTTCAGCTCGATCTGCATGTGCTCGCGCAGCTGCTTGTCGAGCGCGCCGAGCGGCTCGTCCATCAGCACCAGCTGCGGCTCGAACACCAGCGCCCGCGCCAGCGCGACGCGCTGCTGCTGGCCGCCCGAGAGCTGGGCCGGCGAGCGCTCGGCCATGCCGGTCAGCCGCACCATCTCGAGGGCGCGCGCCACGCGCCGCGCCTGCTCGTCGCGCGGCAGCCTGCGCACCGTCAGCGGGTAGGCCACGTTCTGCCCGACCGTCAGGTGCGGGAACAGCGCGTAGTTCTGGAACACCATCCCGAAATGCCGCTTGTGCGGCGGCGTGCGCGTGATCGGGCGGCCGTCGAGCAGGATGTCGCCGGCGGTCGGCGACTCGAAGCCGGCCAGCATCATCAGCGTCGTGGTCTTGCCCGAGCCCGAGGGACCGAGCAGCGTCAGGAACTCGCCGCGGCGGATGTCCAGGTCGAGGCCGCGCACCACCAGGTGGCTGCCGTCGTAGGTCTTCTGCACGCCGCGAAAGCGCACCAGCGGTTCGGCCGGTGCGCCCTGCGGGACGGCAGCGGCGGCGGCGGGAGAGGTTCCGGAGACGGCAGGCATGCGCACCTCGTTCAACGCAGAGCGGCGAAACTGTCGGCCAGCACCTGCAGGCCTTCGTCGACCAGCGCGTCCTCGGCCGTCAGCGGCACCAGCACGCGGATCACGTTGCCGTGGGTGCCGCAGGAGAGCAGTATGAGCCCGCGGCGGGCCGCTTCGGCGACCACGTTGCGCGTCAGTTCGGCGGCCGGCTTCGACAGGTCGCCGCCCTCGAACAGCTCGATCGCCACCATCGCACCCAGTCCGCGCACGTCGCGCACCTCGGGCACGCGGGTCGCGATGCGGCGCAGMCCGGCCGCGAGCCGCTCGCCGAGCGCGCGACTGCGCTGCAGCAGCTGTTCGTCGTCGAACACCTTCAGCACCGCGAGTGCCGCCGCGCAGCCGATCGGCGAGCCCGCGTAGGTGCCGCCGAGCCCGCCCGGGCCGGGCGCGTCCATCACGTCGGCACGGCCGACCACGCCCGAGATGGGGAAGCCGCCGGCCATCGACTTGGCGGTGGTGATCAGGTCCGGCGCGACCGGCCATTGCTCGCTCGCGAACCAGGTGCCGGTGCGGCCGGCGCCGGTCTGCACCTCGTCGGCGATCAGCAGGATGCCGTACCGCTCGGCCAGGGTTTTCAGGCGCGCGATGAACTCGTTCGGCGCGACGTGGAAGCCGCCTTCGCCCTGCACCGGTTCGATGATGAACGCGGCCACGCGCTCCGGCTCGATGTCGTTCTTGAAGATCGTCTCCACCGAATGCAGTGCGTCGTCGATGCTGACGCCGTGCAGCGCGTTCGGGAACAGCGCATGGAAGGTCTCGCCCGGGAACGGCCCGAAGCCGGTCTTGTACGGTGCGACCTTGCCGGTCAGCCCGAGCGTCATCATCGTGCGGCCGTGGTAGCCGCCGGTGAACGCGATCACGCCCGGGCGGCGCGTGAACGCGCGGGCGATCTTGACGGCGTTCTCGACCGCCTCGGCCCCGGTCGACAGGAACAGCGACTTCTTCGCGAAGGCGCCGGGTGCCAGCGCGTTCAGCCGTTCGGCCAGCTCGACGTAGGGCTCGTAGGCGAGCACCTGGAAGCAGGTGTGGGTGTAGGCGTCGAGCTGGGCCCGCACGGCGGCGATCACCTCCGGGTGGCAGTGGCCGGTGTTGAGCACCGCGATGCCGCCGGCGAAGTCGATGTAGCGCCGGCCCTCGACGTCCCAGACCTCGGCATTGGCGCCGCGGGCGACGAAGATCGGGTGGGCCTGGCCGACCCCGCGGGCCACCGCGGCATGGCGGCGCGCCATCAGGACGGCATTGGTGTCGTGTTCGCGTTGCATGGCCAGGCTCCAGGGCAGGGAAAATTCGTGTGGGCGGACTGTAGGCAGCCGCTGCGCGCGCCGCCATGTACAGACGGTGCGGCGTTTCGGTGTACTGTGCAGGCCGCGGGGCCTGTACATGCAAGCCCTGATCCGGTGCGCCATGCACGAGGAAGCAGCAGTAGCCACGACACGCCGATGTTCACGCTGAACCCGAACTCCCCGATGCCGCTGGTCGGCCAGATCGTCGACGGCTTGCGCCGCATGATTGCCGAGCAGTCGCTGAAGCCCGGCGCCAAGCTGCCGTCGATCCGCGCCTTCGCGGCCTCGCACGGCGTGAGCGTCTTCACCGTGGTCGAGGCCTACGACCGGCTGGTCGCGCAGGGCTGGCTGGTGTCGCGCGCGAACGCCGGCTTCTTCGTGAAGCGGCGCGGCGGCGACGCCCCGGCAGTGGCGCCGCCGCCCAAGCCGGTGGCCGACCTGCGCTTCGATGCGCAGTGGTACCTGAAGCAGATTTTCGAGAACCGCAACCTGGCGCTCAAGCCCGGCTGCGGCTGGCTGCCGCACGACTGGCTGTTCGAGGACGGCGTGCGGCGCAGCCTGCGCCAGATGGYCGCCGACGGGGCCGAGCTGGGGGGCTACGGGCTGCCGCACGGGCACATGGCGCTGCGCATCCTGGTGACCGAGTCGCTGGCCGAGCACCAGATCGCGGTCGGCGCCGAGCAGGTGCTCCTGACGCAGGGTTCGAGCCAGGCGCTCGACCTCGTCGCGCGCCGGCTGCTGAAGCCGGGCGATGCGGTGCTGGTCGACGACCCCGGCTACCCGAACCTGATGTTCATGCTGCGCTTTCTCGGTGCGCGGCTGATCGGCGTGCCGCGTACGCCGGCCGGCTACGACCTGCCGGCGCTGGAGGCGCTGCTGGCCGAGCACCGGCCGAAGGCCTTCTTCACGCAGCCGCGGCTGCAGAGCCCGACCAGTTCGGTCACGCCGCTGGCGCAGCTGTACCGGCTGTTGCAGCTGGCCGACGCGCACGACCTGACGCTGGTCGAGAACGACATCTATGCCGACATGGACCCCGAGCCGCGGCCCTCGCTCGCGAGCCTCGACCAGCTGCGCCGCGTGGTCTACGTCGGCAGCTACTCGAAGACGATCTCGCCGAACATCCGCGTCGGCTACGTCGTTGCGCGGCCGGACCTGCTGGACGAACTCGCGCAGCTGAAGATGGTGTCGGGGCTGACCTCGTCGGACATCACCGAGCGGCTGGCCTTCGGCGCGCTGACCGAAGGCCGCTGGCGCAAGCACCTGAAATCGCTGCGCGACCGGCTGGCCGACGGGCACGGCCGGGTGGCGCAGCGGCTGGCGGGGCTCGGCTTCGAGCTGTTCAGCGAGCCGAAGGCGGGCCTGTACCTGTGGGCGCGCCACCCGGACCTGCCCGACGGTGCCGAGCTGTCGCGGCAGGCGGTGGGCGAGGGCATCATGCTCGGGCCGGGGCAGCTGTTCCTGGTCGAGCCGCGGCCCACCGGCTGGCTGCGCTTCAACGTGGCCTTCAGCGACGACGAGCGGCTGTACCGTTTCCTGGCGGCGCAGATCCGGTTGCAGGAGGCGGCTTAGGGTCGGCATGGGCGCGCGCAAAGGCGCGTGGGGGGAGGCCGTGGCGCGCCGGCCGGGTCGGTCATCGCCCCTGGCGGGGCGCTGACTTCCCTCCGCTGACTGGTTTCATGGCCCGTCGCCGAAACTCCCGCCACTCACTTCGTTCGTTGTGGTCAAAC
>NZ_JBFUFQ010000045.1:0-33646 GCF_056403355.1 Rhizobacter sp. P2_H3
GCTCGGCGCGGGTGCGGGGGCCGGTGCCGGTGCCGGAGCAGGTGCGGGCGCCGGAGCCGGCGTGGGGGCAGGAGCAGGGGCAGGTGCCGGAGCGGGCGCAGGGGCCGGTGCCGGCGCCGGGGCGGCCGCGACCAGCGTCCACTTCTCGGTCTCGCCGCCGTTGCAGCTCCACTGGCCGATGTGGCCGCCTTCGGCCTTGCTGAAGTTGCCGACGTCCAGGCACTTGTTGCTGTGCTTGAAGCGCACGTTCACCAGGCCACCGCCGAGGTTGTCGAGCGTGAAGCGCTGGTTGTCGCCACCGACGTACTGCCACTGGTGCACGTTCGCGCCGTCGGCGGTCGACACGTCCTGCACGTCGACGACCTTGCCGCTGTTGGCATTGCTCAGGTGGTAGTAGCCCTCGGTGTCGCGCACCAGGTCGAACAGGCGGCCGAGCGAGCTGTTGCACGACATCTGCACGATGTCGGCGCCGCTGACCGTCGAGTCGCCGGCCACGGCCAGGCACAGGCCGCTGAAGTTGGAGCGCACGCTGTAGCGCGACGACGGGGCGGGGGCCGGCGTCGGGGCCGGGGCGGGCGCAGGGGCCGGAGCGGGCGCGCCGGCCACCGGCGTGAAGGTCCACTTCTCGCTCTCGCCGTCGTTGCACTCCCACTGGCCGATGTTGCCGCCGGGCACGCGGCTCGAATTGCCGACGTCCATGCACTTGTTGCTGTGCTTGAAGCGCACGTAGTACTTGCCGCTGCCCAGGTCCTGCAGCGTCACGCGCTGGTTGTCGCCGTTCAGCCAGGTCCACTGGTGCACGTTGGCGCCGTTGGCCGTGGAGATGTCCTGCACGTCGACGACCTTGCCGCTGTTCACGTTCACCAGCCGGTAGTAGCCCTGGCTGTCACGTTGCAGGTCGAACTGGCGGGCGGGCGAGGTGTCGCAGGTCGATTGCACGACGTTCGCGCCTTCGGCGGTCGAGCCGCCGTCGACCGCAAGGCACAGGCCGCTGAACGATGAGCGCACGGTGTAGCGGCCGGCGGCGAGGTCGGCCGCATGGCCGAGCTGCGTGAATCCGGCGCCGACGATCAGCGCGAGGCAGAGCTTGCTGCTTCGAAACGGAAACATGGGTTGTCCTCCTGAGGGGGCTGAAGTTCGCCCGGATGGTAGGAGGGCAGCCCGCGTCGGACTGGAACCGGTTTCACGCGCTTGCAATGCTTGCGTGAGGTGGCATGAATTGGTACGTGTTCATCGTGATTTCGAATTGAGGCATATCGAAATCACGATGGAGCGGGGTGTTCAGAGGGTGTTCAGAAGGCGGCGATCTGCACCAGCGGCCGGTCGAGCAGCGAGCGCAAGGCCGCGCCGAGCGCGTGGGTCAGGCGTTCGCACTCCTGCCAGTCGACGCTGCCGGAGTGGGCGCATACAACGATGAGCAGCGGGGGCTCCTCGCAGCAGGGCAGCACGCCGATCGCGCCGGTGGCATGCATGAACACCGCGGTGCGCAGGCCACCCCACGGCGCGAAGTGCCGCCGCTGGCGGTGGTACAGCTGCCAGTAGCGGGTGGCGGATTCCCAGACCCCGCCGCTGCGGGTGCAGCCGCTGGTGGAATCCACGGTACCGGTCGCGGCGTCGACGAGTGCGCAGCCCTCGACACCGGCCTGCCGGCACAGGCCCGCGAGTGCCACGGCGACCGGATCGCGCGGGGGGCGCGGCGCTTCGAAGGTGAGGGTGGGGAGGGCGATCTCCGGATATTCCGAGTGCTGCATCGATGTCTCCTGGGGTCAGCGGCTGGCCAGGCCGAGGCGCCGGCGCAGCGCGTTCAGCAGGCCGCCCGAGGCGCGGGTGGTGCGCCGCGGCGGGGCTTCGGTGCGCGGTGCCTCGGCTGACGAGGCCGACGAGGCCGACGAGGGCTCGCCGATCGCGCCCACCGGCTCGAGGTGCAGCAGGTTCGCGTTGGCCATCCGCGTGATGAAGGCGACGCACTTGTCGGCGGCGACATTGCTCAGCCGCATCAGCTTCTCGAGATCGAGCGAGCGCGTGAGCATGAAGCTCGCCAGCCGCAGGTTGTCGTTGTCCTCCCACATCAGGCCGCTGGGCGGCCAGCGGCGCAGCCGGAAACGGCAGCCGGCGGACAACTGCGTGAACGTGGCCGGGGCTTCGCCGGCAAAGCGGTGCTCGGCGCATTCGAGCGCCTCGACCAGCGCGTCGGGCTGCAGCGGGCTCGCGAGCACCGTGCCGGGCGCGCGGCCGGTGCGCCACGCCAGCGCACGCGCATCCTGCGAAGGCGGCGCCAGGTGCAGCGTCACCAGCGGCGGCTCGAGCATGCCGCGCACCGTGTCGATCTCGAGGCCGGCCACCAGCACGACCTCGGCGTCGCCGTCGTGCACCACCTGCCACGGGTGCTGCAGCTGGCGCGTGGCACGGGCCAGGCAGCGGCGCACCGCGCCTTCATCGCGTGCGTCCAGCCCCTGCAGCAGCAGCCGCAAGGGCCAGCGCATCAGCTGGGTCTCCATCTCGTCGCTCATGTCCGTGCGCCTTCGTGTCCATGTCGGAACCGGACACGCTATCGAACAGTTCTGCAGGAACGATGCAGAAGGCGCCGAAGACAGCCAGACAAATGACCGCCGCGCGGGATTCAGGCGCGCTGCTGCTCGCGCGTGCTGCGCCGGATGCCCTGCGGCGGCTGCCCGAACGCGCGCAGGAAGGCGCGCCGCATGCGCTCCGGATCGCCGAAACCGGTGTCGCGCGCGATCGCGAGCAGCGAGTGCTGCCCGCTGTCGATCAGCGCGCGGGCCGCCTCCACGCGCAGCTGCTCGATCGCGCGCGCCGGCGACTGCCCGGTCTCGGCCTTGAACGCGCGGCTGAACTGGCGCGGGCTCAGGTGCGCGACCTCGGCGAGCTCGTCGACCGACAGTTCGTCGCGCAGGTTCGCGCGCGCATGGGTCAGCGTCCTCTGGATGCGGTCGGAGCCGGGCTCGAGCTCGAGCAGCGCCGAGAACTGCGTCTGCCCGCCGAGCCGGCGGTGGTACACGACCAGCTTCTTCGCGATGAAGCGGGTGCACTCGGCGTCGAGGTCTTCCTCGATCAGCGCGAGCACCAGGTCGATGCCGGCCGTCATGCCGGCGGAAGTCCAGATGGGGCCGTCGTTGACGTAGATGCGGTCGGGCTGCACGGTGGCGCGCGGGAACCGGCTCTGCAGCGCCTGCGTGAAGTTCCAGTGCGTGGTGGCGCGCCGGCCGTCGAGCAGCCCGGCGTCGGCGAGGATGAAGGCGCCGGTGCAGATGCTGGCGATGCGCCGTGCGCGCTTCAGGCTGCGCGCGAGGAAGCGGCACAGGCCCTCGGTCGACGGTGCGACATCGAGCGCGCCGGTGACGGCCAGCGTGTCGTGGCGCGCCGCGCTGAACGGCTTCGAATCGACCGCCACGCCCGACGAGCTGCGCACCAGGCCGCCGTGCTCGGACAGCAGCTCCACCTCGTACACCGGGCGCCCGGCGTACAGGTTCGCCAGCTCGAAGGCGGCGATCGGCGCGAGGTCGAGGATCTGGAAGCCGGGGAACACCACCACCCCGATGCGGCGCACAGGGGCGCTTCTCGAGGCTGATTTTCGCGATGTCATGAAAAGAGGGTTCTGAGACTTATGAGACATCACGATAGAGCGCACGCTTCGGGCTGTCAATCGCCGCGTGCCGCACTTCCGCCAGGCACGGCGCACCTGAAGGACATCGACATGAGCTCCACGAACCCTCTCGGCACCGCGCTGGTCACCGGCGCTTCCTCCGGCATCGGCGCGGTCTACGCCGACCGCCTGGCGCGCCGCGGCCACGACCTCGTGCTGGTCGCCCGCACCGGCGAACGGCTGCAGGCGCTGGCCACGCGCATCACCGCGCAGACCGGCCGCCACGTCGAGGTGCTGGCGGCCGACCTGACCAAGCCGCGCGACCAGCTGCGCATTGCCGAGCGCCTGCAGTCGGACGACGGCATCGGCATGCTGGTCAACAACGCCGGCTTCAACATCGCGTCGCCGATCGTCGACTCGTCGCCGGACCGGATGGACGAGATGATCCAGCTGAACGTGGTTGCGCTGACGCGGCTCGCGCACGCCGTGGCGCCGCGGCTCGCGAAGCGCGGGCGCGGCGCGATCATCAACATCTCGTCGATCGCGGCGATCGCACCGGCCCTGCTGAACGGCGCCTATGGCGGCACCAAGGCCTACGTGCTGAACTTCACCGAGGCGCTGCAGCACGAGATCGGCGCGAAGGGCGTGCGGGTGCAGGCCGTGCTGCCGGGCGCGACGCGCACCGATTTCTGGGCGCTGGCGGGCCTGCCGGTCGAGCACCTGCCGAGCGAGATCGTGATGTCGGCGGAAGACATGGTCGATGCGTCGCTGGCCGCGTTCGACCAGGGCGAGGTGGTGACGATCCCGGCGCTGCCGGACCTGGCGGTCTGGACATCGTTCGAGGCGGCGCGCGCGGCGCTCGGGCCCTTCCTGTCGAGCCGCAAGCCGGCCGCGCGGCTCAGCGCCGGCTGATCATCGGCCAGGCCGGCGGCGCCACCACAGCCACACGCCGGTCAGCCCGAGGCCGCCGAGCGCGAGGCCGCTGAAGAAGGTCAGCACCTGCTGCGGCAGCCCGCCCAGCTCGCCGACATGCAGCGGGTAGACCCAGGCCACCGCGCGGCCACCGGGATCGAGATCGCTCCAGCGCTGCACCGACAACACCGCGCCGGTGCGCGGGTGCAGCCACACCGAGGTCAGCCCGTTCGGGTGCGGGTCGTCAGGCAGCCGCATGCGCACGCGCACCGGGCGGTCCGGGCCGGGCAGCTGGATGTAGCCGATCGGGTCATTCGGGAACTGCCGCTGCGCCTGCGCGGCGAGTTCGTCGACCGTGGCGGGCGGGCCGCCCGGCGCGTCCTTCGCCTCTTTGGGCAGCGCGGGCGGGCGCGCGAACGTGCCGCCGGCCAGGAAGGTGACGAACTCCCCGAGCGGCCGCCAGGCCATGTACGCGCCGCTCGCCACCGACACCGCGATCACCAGCCCCATCACGATGCCGCCGGTGCGGTGCAGGTCGAACAGCCCGCGCAGCACGCCCTGGCGCAGCTCGATGCGCCACGACGGCGGCCAGCGCCGCGGCCACCACAGCACCACGCCGGTCACCAGCATCGCGAGGTACACCAGCGCGCCCCAGGCGAGCATCGCCTTGCCGGTGTCCTGCAGCAGCAGCGAGCTGTGCAGCTTGAACGTGAAGCCGACGAAGCCCTCGCTGTCGCCGCGCCGGCCCTGCTCGCGGCCGGTGGCCGGGTCGAAGTACACCGTGCCGCTCCAGCGCTTGCCGCGCACCAGCACCCACAGCGTCTCGTCGGCGCTGTGCGGTGGGCGGAAGGTCAGCACGCTGGCGCTGCCGAACTCGGCGACCAGCCGCTGTCGCAGCGGCTCCAGCGGCACCGCGGCCGCGCCGGGCCCGCCTGCCCCGAGCGACGTTTCGGCCTTGAACAGGTTCGGGTGCGCCCAGCGGTCGACCGGCTGCGCGACCACCAGCACCGCGCCGAGCAGCCCGACGATGGCCAGCACCCAGCCGATGCTGAGCCCGAGCCAGCGGTGCAGCCGCAGCCACACGCGGCGCAGCCCCTGGCGCCGCGACGGCGCCTGCGGCACCTGCACGGTGGCCGACATCAGAACGCCACGCGCGCCTGGACCCAGGTGGTGCGCGGTGCGCCCACCATGCGGCCGGCGTTGCCGTCGACGTTGCGCGTGTAGTAGCGCTTGTCCGCCAGGTTGTTGATGCCCAGTTGCAGGTCGATCGCGGTGGCGGTCGGCAGCTTCCAGCCGACCTGCGCGTTCCACAGGCGGTAGCCGGGGACCAGGCCCGTGCCGGCGGTGGTCGATTCGTTCCAGGTGTTGGCGTTGTCCGAGAACTGCGAGCTCTGGTGCGTGCTCGACAGGTTGAACGACCACGCGGCCAGCCGGTAGCGGGCGCCGACGGTGTCGGTGTCGCGCGAGTAGAACGGCACCTCGTTGCCGGCCGTGTCGCCCGATTCCTGCAGCGCGCGGGTGTGCGTGTAGTTCGCGAACACGTTCAGCCCGGCGAAGGCGCTGTCCTTGTCGAAGCTGTAGTCGATCGCCGTCTCGATGCCGTCGTGCTTGGTGGCGCCCAGGTTCTGGAAGACGACGTTCGGGGCCGTCGTGCCGGCGACCTGCTGGATCTGGTTGTCGAAGCGCAGCCGGAAGGCGGTGAGTTCCGCGCTCAGCGTCGCGCTCTTCCAGCGCGTGCCGAGCTCGAAGGTCTTCGCCACCTCGGGCTTCAGCGGGTTGTTCGTCGTCTGCGAGTTCAGCTGGATGTTCTGCACCGGGCCGAACGAGGTGTTGTAGTTGCTGAACAGCGTCCACTCCGGCGTCACGAGCCAGGCCACGTTCAGCGACGGCAGCGCCTTGTCGTTGTCGGTGTCGAAGGTGTTGCCCGTGCCGTCGATCCGCGTGGTGCCGATGTGCTCGAAGCGCACGCCCGGCGTGATGCGCCAGCTGCCGATCGCGATGCGGTCGTCGACATACACCGAGTGCGCGTCGGTCTCGTTCTCGAAGCGGGTGGTTGCGCTGACCGCGCCGCTCGCGAGCGTCTCGGTGAAGCTGTTGTCGTCACCGCGCTCGCGGATGAAGCGGTAGCCCACCGTCACGTCGTGCGCGACGCTGCCGAACGCGAGGCGCTGCGTGTAGCGCGGCTCCACGCCCAGCACGCGGTAGTTGCGCGGCTGGTGCGTCAGCACCGTGCCGGCGGCGTTGATCAGCACGCTCGCGCGCGAGCTCTCGTTGTAGTAGAGCCGCACCTCGGCCTCCTGCGTGGCCGACATCGGGTTCAGGTACCCCAGGTCGATGCCCTTGCGCACGCCGCTCCAGTAGTCGGTGGGGCGGGTGTTCTGGAACGGGTCCACGTTGTATTGCGCCGGCGTCAGGCCGCCCGGTGTGCGCGACGTGACGTCGTAGTACGAGACCTTGCCGTAGACCTCGGCCTTGCCGTCGAGCGGCTGGCGGAACTTGACGGCCAGGTCGTTCACCTTCTCGTCGCTGTTGGCGCGCCATTCGCTGCCGTCCAGGCCCGAGTACAGCAGCGCGAGGCCCAGCCCGTTGTCGAGCTCGCGGCCGAGGAACAGGCTGTACTGCGTGTTGTGCCCGTCGCCTTCGCCGTAGCTGTTGTAGCGCACGGTCGCATCGCCGCTCAGCGCCTCGGTCGCCGGGATGGAACGGGTGTTGAAGTTGATGATGCCGCCGACGTTCTGCGGGCCGTAGCGCACCGCGCCGCCGCCGCGCACCACGTCGACCGACTCGATGTTGTTCAGGCTCACCGGCGCGAACGACAGCTGCGGCTGGCCGTAGGGCGCGACCGCCAGCGGGATGCCGTCGAGCAGCACGGTGGAGCGCGGCGAGTAGCGGCCGGTCAGGCCGCGCACGCCGATGTTCAGCGAGATCGCGCTGCCGGCGGTGCCGGAGTTCTCGGTCGACTGCACGCCGGGGATGCGGCGCATCACCTCGCCGATCGACACGGCGCCGGTCTGCTCGATCTCTTCCTTCCTCACGACGGTGCGTGCACCGGCGAAGCTCTTCACGCTGTTCTGCAGGCCGCTGCCCAGCCAGTTGCCGCTGATCTGCACCGGCTCCAGCGTGACTTCAGGCGAGGCTGCGGCGGGCGCATCGGCCTGCTGCGCGCGCACGGCGAACGGCCAGGCCGCGATGGCGAGCGCGACGGCCGTGAGCGGGCGGGCCATCGGCCGCAGGAAGGGTTGAACTGCCATGGGAAAGGTACTCCGGGGCCCGGTCGCGGGCAGGTGTGCTGGCTGGGCGACCCACGGGCAGGACGGAGATCCATGCGAGAGCGCGATGGCTGGCGATTGATGAAACGATGGGCGACATTCGCCGACACCCCGGATGATAAATCGCCGGCGGCCCGCGATGAGAAAGGTTCGCAATTGAAAAATTATCGATAATCCCGGAAGGAACCCACTGGAGACGTTTCCATGAACTACCGCGAACTCGGCCGCACCGGCTGGAAGGTGTCGACGATCAGCTTCGGCGCCTGGGCCATCGGCGGCACCTGGGGCCAGGTGAACGACGACGAATCGATGGCCGCGCTGCACCGCGCGCTCGACCTGGGCGTGAACTTCTTCGACACCGCCGACGTGTACGGCGACGGCCACAGCGAGCGGCTGATCGCGCGGCTGCGCAAGGAGCGCACGGAGCCGTTCTACGTGGCCACCAAGGCCGGCCGGCGCCTCAGCCCGCACGTGGCCGAGGGCTACAACCGCGGGAACCTGACGGCCTTCGTCGAGCGCAGCCTGCGCAACCTCGGCACCGAGGCACTCGACCTGCTGCAGCTGCACTGCCCGCCGACGCCGGTGTACTACATGCCCGAGGTGTTCGGCGTGCTCGACGACCTGGTGCGCGCCGGCAAGCTGCGCCACTACGGCGTCAGCGTCGAGAAGGTCGAGGAGGCGCTGAAGGCGATCGACTTCCCCGGCGTGCAGTCGGT
Source organism: Rhizobacter sp. P2_H3 (assembly GCF_056403355.1). Taxonomy (NCBI): domain Bacteria; kingdom Pseudomonadati; phylum Pseudomonadota; class Betaproteobacteria; order Burkholderiales; family Sphaerotilaceae; genus Rhizobacter; species Rhizobacter sp. P2_H3. The sequence continues at coordinate 8,499 of NZ_JBFUFQ010000045.1, forward strand.
GCAGGTCATCTACAACATCTTCCGCCAGCGGCCGGCCGAGCTGCTGTTCCGCGAGACGCTGGCGCGCCGCGTCGGCATCCTCGCGCGGCTGCCGTTGTCGTCGGGGCTGCTGTCGGGCGGGCTCACGCGGCAGACGCAGTTCGCTGCCGACGACCACCGCAGCTTCAACCGCGAAGGGGCGGCGTTCGACAAGGGTGAGACCTTCTCGGGGCTGGACTACGAGAGCGGCCTGGCGGCGGTGGAGGCGCTGCGCCCGCTGGTGCCGGCGGGGCAGACGCTGGCGCAGTTCGCGCTGCGCTGGATCCTGATGCAGGAAGCGGTGACGTGCGCGATCCCGGGCGGCCGCCGGCCGAAGCAGATCGAGGAGAACATGCGCGCGGCCGACCTGCCGGCGCTGTCAGCCGAGACGATGCAGGCCGTGAACGCCATCTACGAGAAGCACGCGAAAGCGCAAGTCCATCACCGCTGGTGATCGGCCGCTTCCAGGTAATCCCGCTTCGCGAGCTGCAGATGCGCGACGCACAACTCCGCCAATGCCGCGTTGTCGCTGCCCTTCAGCAACCGGATCATGTCCAGGTGCTCGTCGGCCGCGGCTTCGGCGTGGCCTGCGGCGGCGGTGCGCTGCGCCCGCACCGGCAGGCTCAGCCACATGTAGTGGCGGATCGAGCCGATCAGGTACGGGTTGCCGCAGCCGCCGAACAGCGTCAGGTGGAACTCGTCGTTGATGCGGTGCACCGTGCCGTGGTCGCCGGCCCGCAGTGCCGCGACGAACAGCAGCTGCAGCGCCTCCAGCGCCGCGACCAGCGCGGGATCGGCCGGCAGCGGGATGCGCAGCGCCGCCTGCCGCTGCAGCAGCTCGCGCACCTCGTAGATCTGCCGCACCTCGGTGGCGGCCAGCGCGCGCACGCTCGCGCCCTTGTTCTTCTCGCGCACCACGATGCCGATGCGCTCCAGCTCGGCCAGCGCGCGCCGCACGCCGTGCCGCGTGGCGCCGAAGCGCGCCATCAGCGGGTCCTCGACCAGCCGGCTGCCGGGCGCGAGGCGGCCGAAGATGATGTCTTCGCCGAGCAGCCGGGCGACGTCCTGGGCCTCGGCGGGCAGCGGCGGGGGTTCGGGGCGGCGCGTCATGAGCGGTCGATTCTGCCAACAGTCCCATCAACAAGACACCAGGAGACAAGTGAATGAGCAAGATCGGATTCATCGGCGCCAGTGGCCTGATGGGCCATGGCATGGCGAAGAACCTGCAACTGAAGGGCCATGCGCTGCACCTCACCGTGCACCGCAACCGCGATCGGGTGGCCGACCTGATCGAGCGCGGTGCGGTGCAGGTGGAGACGCCGGCTGAACTGGCGGCGCGCTGCGACGTGGTGTTCATCTGCGTCACCGGCACGCCGCAGGTCGAGGGGCTGTTTGCCGGCGACGGCGGGCTGCTCGCGCGGCCGAAGCCGGGGCTGGTGGTCATCGACTGCTCGACCAGCGAGCCGGCCTCGACCGCCGCGCTGCGCGAGCGCTGCGCCGCGCAGCAGGTGCTGCTGATCGATGCGCCGCTTGCGCGTTCGGCGGCCGATGCCGAAGCCGGGCGGCTGACGGTGATGGTCGGCGCCGAGCAGCAGGACTTCGCGCGCATCGAGCCGCTGCTGCGCTGCTTCGCCGAGAACCTGCACCACGTCGGCCCGCCGGGCGCGGGGCATGTCGTCAAGCTGCTCTACAACTTCATGGCGCAGGCCATCTGCACGTCGACGGCCGAGGCGTTTGCGGTCGGGCGGCGCGCGGGGGTCGACCTGGGGCAGCTGGTGGCGGTGACGACGGTCGGCGCGGTCAATTCCGGGCTGTTCCAGGCGATGGCGAAGACGCTGCAGGGCGACGTGAAGGGCCTGTCGTTCGAGCTCGACAACGCGCGCAAGGACCTGCGCTACTACACCCACCTGGCCGAGAGCCTGACGGTACCGGCGTGGCTGGGCGAGGCGGTGCACCAGTCGCTGACGCTGGCCAGCGCGCTGGGCCATGGCGCGAAGTTCGTGCCTTCGCTGGTGGAGGCGCAGGAGCAGATCACGGGGACGACGCTGGTGCCGCGGTGAGCCGCCATCCGTTCGCGCTGAGCCCAATCCGTTCGGGCTGAGCTTGTCGAAGCCTTGGTGCCATGCGCGCAGGCCCTTCGACAGGCTCAGGGYGAACGGTTTCCCCCCCGTTCGGGCTGAGCTTGTCGAAGCCTTGGTGYCATGCGCRCAGRCCCTTCGACAGGCTCAGGGYGAACGGGGTTCTTTGCTACTCGTCGGCCAACGCCCGCAGCACATCGAGCAGCACGTTCGCGCCGTCGCGCAGCTGCCCGGGTGCGGTGAACTCGCGCGGGTTGTGGCTGATGCCGCCGCGGCTGGGCACGAAGATCATCGCCGAGGGCGCGATGCGCGCAATCATCTGCGCATCGTGCCCCGCACCCGAGGTGATGCGCCGCTGCGTGAGCCCGCGCGCCGCGGCGGCCTGCTCGATGCGGCCCACCAGACGCTCGTCGAAGCGCACCGGCTCGAAGCGGGCCAGTGAACGCGCGGTGATCGTCACGCCCTGCTCCACCGCCAGCCGCTGCAGGAAGCTGGCGAGCTCGGACTCGGCACGCTGCAGCGTGGCCTCGTCGGTGTTGCGCAGGTCGACCGTCAACGTGGCCCGCGACGCGATCACGTTGATCAGGTTCGGGTGCAGCTCGATCGCGCCGACGGTGCCGACCTGCGAGCCGCCGAAGCGCAGCGCCAGCTCGCGCACGAAGACGGCGATCGCTGCCGCGGCATGCCCGGCATCGCGGCGCAGGTGCATCGGCGTGGTGCCGGCGTGGTTCGACTGGCCCTGGATCGCGATCGACTGCCACGAGATGCCCTGCAGATCGTGCACCGCGCCGATCGCGATGCCTTCCGCCTCCAGCACCGGCCCCTGCTCGATGTGTAGCTCGACGAAGGCATGCGGGCGCAGCGTGCCGCAGCGCATGCTGCCGGCGAAGCCGATGCGCTGCAGCTCGTCGCCGAGGCGCGCGCCATCGGTGCCGATCGTGTCCAGCGCCTGCTGCAGCGGCAGCCCGCCGGCATGCACCAGCGAGCCCATCATGTCGGGCATGAAGCGCACGCCCTCCTCGTTCGTGAAGGCGGCCACCACCAGCGGGCGGCGCGTGCGCACGCCGCGCGCGTCGAGCTGGCGTACCACCTCCTCCAGCCCGGCCATCACGCCGTAGATGCCGTCGTAGCGGCCACCGGTGGCGACGGTGTCGATGTGCGAGCCGGTCATCACCGGTGCCAGGTCATGCGTGCCGGCGCGGATGCCGAAGAGGTTGCCGATCTGGTCGACGTGCACCTCGAGCCCGGCTTCCTGCATCCAGCGCACCAGCTGCTCGCGGCCTGCGCGGTCGGCATCGGTCAGCGCGATGCGGCAGACGCCGCCGCCGTCGATCGCGCCGATGCGGGCGTGCTGCTCGACGCGCTCGATCAGCGCGGCCTCGTCGATGCCGTCGTTCGATCGCCAAGCGGCCTGCGCGGCCAGCACGGCGCTGGCTGAGCGGCCGGTGAGGGATTTGTACACACCCGGCGCCGTCGCGCCTTCAGTGTTCAGCAGCAGCACGCGGGCGTTCGCGTCGAGGCTCAGCTGCCCGGCAGCGGCGATCAATCCCGCCAGCCCGGCCGCGCCCGATTCGCCGGCGAGCACCGGCACGTCGCCGGCACTTCCTTCGGCGAGTGTGCGCATCGCCTGCACCGCAGCGCCGTCGCTCACCGTGATGAAGGCATCGACGGCCGGCTGCAGGAAGCGCCACGCGAGCGGCGAGGTCTCGCCACAGGCCAGCCCGGCCATCACCGAATCGACCGAGCCGCTGGCGCGCGCCGCGTGGCCGCTGCGCGCGCTCTGCAGCAGGCAATCGGCCTGCTCGGGCTCGACGACGATGAACACCGGCCGCTGCGTACCGAAGTGTTCCCAGAAATGGCTGACGATGCCCGCGGCCAGCCCGCCGACACCGCCTTGCACGATGACGTGCGTGAACGGTGCGCTGCCGGTTTCCAGCACCTCGTCGGCGATGGTGCCGTAGCCCTGCATCACGTCGCGCGGGATCTCTTCGTAGCCGTCGTACGAGGTGTCGGAGACGACCGTCCAGCCGTTCGCCGCGGCCAGCCGCGCGGCCTCGCGCACCGAGGCGTCGTAGTCGCCGGCGATGCGCACGATCTCGGCGCCGAACGCGGTGATCGGCGCCTCACGCTCGGCGCTGACGTGAGCGTGCAGAACGATCACGCAGCGGCAGCCGATGCTCTGCGCGGCCGCAGCGAGCGCGCGGCCGTGGTTGCCGTCGGTGGCGCTGATGACAACCAGCTCGCGCAGCTCGGCCGCGTGCTTCCCGGCCAGCAGGTCGGCCGCTTGCCAGCCGCGATCGGGCCAACGCCGCACGATCAAGCGCAGCAGCGCCAGCGGCGCGCCCAGCGCCTTGAAGCTGCCGAGCGGCGAGCGCGTCGATTCATCCTTCACCGCGAGGTGCGCGAGGCCCAGCTGCGCGGCCAGCCGCGGCAGCGGCCACAGCGGCGTGGCGCCTTCGTTCAACAGCGACCATGCCCGCAGCCAGCGCCGGCCCTCGCGCCCTGACTTGATATTCAGGATCGCCCGCAGCGCGTCGTCATACGGCCGGCGTTCGGCCCGTGGGTTGAGGAACAGCATCAGGCCTCCCGCCGCGGCAGGCGCTGGCGAATGATTTCCGCGAAGAAGCGCGCGCCGATCGGCAGCAGCGCGTCGTTGAAGTCGTAGCGCGCGTTGTGCAGCGGCACCGCGCCGGGGCTGTCGCCATCGCCGTTGCCGATGAAGACGAAGGCGCCGGGCACGATGCGCAGGAAGGCACCGAAGTCTTCCGAGATCATCATCGGCGCCACCTGGTCGTCGACGCGGTCTGCGCCCACCACCTCCACCGCGGCGGCCACCGCCACCGGCACGCATTGCGCCCAGTTCACCGTCGGCGCGAACTCATGCGTGTAGTCCACCTCGCAGCGCGCGCCATGCGCCGCACAGATGCCCTCGCACAGCTCGCGGATGCGCCGCGCGAGCAGCGCCTGCACCTCGGGCGCATAGCTGCGCGTGTCGCCCTTGATCGTGACGTGCGTCGGCAGCGCGTTGCGGATGCCGTCGGTGACGAACTCGGTGCACGAGACGACGGCCGGCTGCCCCGGATCGACCGAGCGCGCGACGATGGTCTGCAGCGCCAGCACGATCTCGGCACCGATCACCAGCGGGTCGATGGCCATGTGCGGGCGCGCCGCGTGGCCGCCGCGGCCGGTGATGCGGATCACGAAGTTGTCTTCGCTGGCCATGATGCCGCCCGTGCGCGTGGCGATGTGGCCGACCGGCAGGCCGGGCATGTTGTGCGCGCCGTAGATCTCATCCACCGGGAAGCGCTCGAACAGGCCGTCGGCCATCATCGCCGCTGCGCCGCGGCCGTGCTCTTCGGCGGGCTGGAAGATGAAGCGCACCGTGCCGTCGAAATCCCGACGCTGGGCCAGCAACTGCGCCGCGCCGAGCAGCATCGCCATGTGGCCGTCGTGCCCGCAGGCGTGCATGCAGCCGGGGTTGAGCGAGGCGTGGGCGCGGCCCTCGGCGGCTTCGGTGAGGGCGAGCGCATCCATGTCGGCACGCAGGCCGATCGCGCCGCTGCCGCGGCCCACCGTCAGCGTGCCGACGACGCCGGTGCCGCCGATGGGGCGGTGCACCTCGATGCCCAGCAGCTCGAGAACGCGGGCGACGTGGTCGGCGGTGCGGCGCTCGTTGAAGCCGGTCTCGGGGTGGCGGTGCAGGTGGTGGCGCCAGCTTTGCAGCTGGGCTTCGAACTCGGTGGCTGATGTGGCGGACGAGGCTGACATGGCGGGCTCCGGGCGAGGCGGATGCTGCATTGTCGGCAGCAGCGCGTGAGCGGATTCACCGCGATTCGGGGCGGCGTGATGCGTTTGTCCCGTTTTGCTGGTCGAAAATGGGCGGATGGACCGACTCGACACCCAGATCCTGAACCTGCTGCAAGACGATGCCTCGCTGCCGATGCGCACGCTGGCCGAGCGGGTGCACAGCTCGCCGGCCACGTGCCAGCGGCGCATTGCGCAGCTCAAGGCCTCGGGCGTGCTGATGAAGCAGGTGGCCATCGTCGACCGGCAGCGCGTGGGGCGGCCGCTGACGGTGTTCGTCTCGGTCGAGCTGGACAAGCAGAACGATGCGCTGCTGCGCAACTTCGAGAAGAAGATGGCGGCCGAGGACGACGTGATGGCCTGCTACGAGGTGTCGGGCGAGTTCGACTTCTTGCTGATCGTGAACTCGGCGTCGATGGAGCGGTACCACGCGTTCACGCGCGAGGTGTTCTCGTCGAACAACAACGTGCGGAATTTCAAGAGCACCTTCGCGATGAACTGTTCGAAGTTCGAGACGCGGATCGCGCTGGCCGAGCCTGGGGAGGCCGGGGCATGACGACGCAGATCGAGGCGCTGTACTACGGCCGGCACCGGATGACGTTTCGCATCGGCACCTACCTGGCGCTGATCCGCATGATGGGTATCGCGCACCTGGTGACCGCGCTGTACGGGCATGCGCAGCTGGTGTCGCAGACGCAGGCAAGGCTGGCACGCACGCGGCAGACGCTGCGCGAGCTGATCTGCCACGGCTTCGACAGCGAAGCGGGGCAAGCGGCGCTGCAGCGGCTGCGCGAGGTGCACCGCCATGTGCCGGCGGATGCGAGCGACTACCGCTACGTGCTGGCGACGTTCTTTCTGGAGCCGCTGCGCTGGAACGAGCGGCATGCGCGGGTGAAGCTCGAGGCGCGCGAGACGGCGCTGCTGCTGGGCTTCTGGCAGCGCGTGGGGCTGGAGATGGGGATGAGCGAGCTGCCCGAGACGCTGCCGCAGTGGCAGCAGCTGCAGCGCGAGTACGAGGCGCGCTGCATGGCCCGCACGCCAGAAGGTGAACGCCTGGCGCGCCTGTGCCTGCGGGATGTGGTGAAGCTGACGGTGCCCTTCGGCACGCGCTGGGCGTTCCGGCAGGGGATGCTGGCGACGATGGAGCCGGGGGTGCGGGAGGTGTTGGGGCTGGGGGAAGCGAGTGGGTGGGTGAAGGTACTCGTCCGCTCCTCCCGTTCGCCCTGAGCAGGGACCGAGCTTGTCGAGGGCCCGTCCGTCGAAGGGTTGTGACCGGAGCGCGCAGGGCCTTCGACAAGCTCAGTCCGAACGGGTAGCCCGTGCCCTAACGCTCGCGGCAAGCTCCCTCCACAGGCACGCCCGCAAACCGCTGCCGAGTCCACTCCACCAGCTCCCCAACCAGCGGCGAATCCCCCGCCACCACCGACAGGTGATCCCGCCCCGCATACCGCCGGTAGTCGATCACCCGCCCCGCCTGGCAGCGCGCCGCGACGAAGCGTGACTGCACTTCCGGCAGCACCAGCTCATCCGCCAAGCCTTGCGCCACCAACACCGGCTGCGCCCACGGCCCGAGCGGCGTGTTCTCCGCGAGCCGCTGGCCCAGCGCCCCACCCGTGGGCGACGTGGAGAAGATGCTGCCCCCGGCCGCCACCGCCTCGAGCGCGGTGAACGCCGCCTTGCCACCCGCGCTGCAGCGTGACGCGATGTCGCGCGCCACCAGCGCCGGCCAGCCGCGAGCGTAGGCGTCGAACTTCACGTCGCCATACGTGTCGCTGTAGGCCTGCAGCACGTACGACGAGGTGATGCGGCCGATCGGCGTGTGCTGCACGGCGCTCATCAGCGCCGGCAGGTCGCTCGCCGGGGCGAGGGCGGCGATGCCGGCCAGCGGCACGTCGGGCGCGTAGGTGGGCGCGAGCATGCCGGCCCACAGCGCCGCGTTGCCGCCTTGCGAATGGCCCCAGATGACTGTTCGATCGGCGAGCGCCACGCCCACCATCTGCCGCGCGGCCCGTACCGCATCGAGCGCGGAGCGGGCCTGGCCGGTGCCGACGAGGTAGGGGTGGATGCCGGCGGCGCCCAGGCCCACGTAGTCGGTGGCCACATAGACCCAGCCCTGGGCCAGCAGCGGCTGCAGCGCGGGCACGTGGGCGAACGGATCGCCCAGCAGCGAGGGCGCGCAGCCGCGCACGGTGCCGGTGCTGCCGTGCGCCCACGCGACGACCGGGCGCGGGCCGGCGGGTGCATTGTGCGCGACCATCACGATGGCGCTGGCGAGGGTGGGCGAGCCGTCGTCGCGCGTGGTGGCGTGGAGGATGCGCCAGGCGACGGCGCCTTCGGGCACGCCGCGGGTGAAGGGCTCCTGGCGCAGCAGCGTGCCGGGGCGGAAGGGGATGCGGTAGGTGGCGTTGTAGAAGGGGTCGGGGGTGGTGGGGAGGGTGAGCCACCAGGCTGCAAAGACGAGCAAGAGCGCGAGCAGCGTCGCGGCCGCCAGGGCGATCAGCAGGAGACGTGGCAGGTGGCGCATCAGGCCGATTCTGCGGCAGGGCGCGTGCTACATTGGCCGCGCCCCGGCGAGAGCCTGGGTCGAGATTGGCGTCTCGGAAGATACCCGCGTGAGGCCGCCCACTGGCGGCTGTTCCACGCGCGCGCATTCAACTTCTGGAGCCAATACGCATGAGCATCAATGCCGCTGACGACGAGGAATCGCCCTCGTCATCTCCCTCGCAGTTCGAGGAATTTCGGTGGACCGATGAGTCGACGGACGATCGGCACATCGAGGCGCGTCACCTGAATCGACTGATCGGGCTGACGATCGACGTCGCCGATGGCGTTCGAGCGCTGCTGGAGATCGCTGAGTTCGACGATTGGTTGCGCATGGACGATCACACGCCGCTGGTCGATCGGTGTCGGCATGATTCGCTGAGGCGCTTCAGCGTGACGGCGTTGCGGCTGCTGTCTGAAGAGGCGGCGCGGGTGGGGGAGTGGGTGCGAGCCGGCGCGCAGCGGTGACGCGAATGTGATGGACTCCACCCTCGTTCGTTCGAGACAATGCGAACTCGAATCGCGCACGATGCGATGCGCATCGGCATTGGCACTGGGACGGATATGGCAAAGGCGCCGAAAGCAATTGAGACTCCGAGGGCTCCACGCAATCCAGCGTGGACGAGGGACGAGTTAATCCTGGCGCTGGACTTGTACCTGCGGCACCGAGACTCGCCTCCTTCCAAGGACAGTGTCGCTGTCAAGGAGCTCTCGTCAGTCCTGAACGAACTCGGTCGAGCTGTGCAACTCGACGACAAGCGAACGTTCAGGAATCCCGCCGGCGTCTACATGAAGATGATGAACTTCCGGCGGTTCGACCCGAACTACACAGCGCAGGGCAAGGTCGGGCTTCAGCGAGGCAACAAGGACGAAGAGGTTGTTTGGCGGCTCTTTGCCAATGACCCGCAGCGCTTGGCAGAAGTCAGTCAAGCTATTCGAGGATGCATTTCAGCTCGAGACGACTCTTTAGCGTATTTGGCGGAGGACGAGCCCGGCATCCAGGACGCCGAAGAGGGACGGATTCTCACGCGCGTGCATCGGCAACGGGAACGGAGCCGAAAGCTCGTCGAGCAGGTGAAGGCGATGGCCTTGAAGCAGTCCGGGCGACTGGCTTGCGCCGCATGCGGCTTCGACTTCATCGATGCGTATGGACCGTCGGCCAGCGGCATCATCGATGTGCATCACACCAAGCCGCTTCACACGCTGACTGAAGGGCATCGAACCAGCGTTCACGATCTTGCGTTGTTGTGTGCGAACTGCCACCGCGTCGTACATGCAAGCCGGCCTTGGTTGAGCGTCGAGGAGGTTGCGGCGCTTCGCGCCGCTGCGCAGCAGGGGGCACGGCGGTAGCCGTCGGCGCTGAAGGGGCGCATCGCTGTAACAACTAGACGGCGATTGACGTTTCAATCGATGGAGAGCCGGGCGTACCATCGAGTGCTCCTCATGTCTGAGGAGCTTCAACTCGTTCCTACTGCTTGCGTGAGCGACGGCGTGGTAGAGGCTTTGCCACCGGAGCACGGTCCAATTCCGCAAGAGGATCTGCCGCCGACAGTTCGGATGAAGCCGGCACAGCATCGGCTTCGAAAGCGTGATTGAACAACGTTTCCCAGAAGTCATCCTCTTTGTCGAGGTCGAACTTCTTGCGAAGCGACGCGGCTACTGCCAGTCGGTTGCGAATCAGCTTCTCGTGAAATGTCTCGTCCTTGTGCCGAGCTGCAAACCTCGCTTGTGCTTCGCGGATGGCCCGAAATATATGCACGTGAACATCTTTGACTCCGGAGGCGAACTCCCAGAAGTCACGACCAACAAGATAGTCGAACCAGTCGGGCTCTCCGAGACCTTTGTCAACTAGCGAGGGCTTGTTGTTCAGATCAGCGTAACGCCCGTACGTGATACCGATCATGCACCTCGCTTCCGACGTCCCACGGATGGCTGGGAACTTCTCGATCATGTGATGAGCATGTGACTGATTCATTGTCCAAGGACCGGCTTTAATGCTCATCAGGTAAGTTACTCCCTCAATGACCATCCTGCGATCTACAGGCTCCCAGAGGGCCGAGAGCTTCTTGTCGGCCTTGTTCTTTTCGATGGGAAGCGTTGCACCGAAGAGCGGCAGTATTTTCTCCTCCGCAAATCGCCCGAACGCCGTGTCGTCCCCGTGAAACGCGCTGCCAAGTTGCAGCCGTTCAGCGACCTCGTAGGGACTGAAGATGTTGTAGACCGGTGCGGTGATCAGCAGCAAGAACGGATTAAAGTTGGACTGTGCGATGTCCAACATCTCGTTAGCCTTGTCCAGCCGGCGCTCAAGTAGCTCGTCTGTTTCCCGGACTATTTCTTCGTGAACACCAGGAGGCAGTGCGTCTGCCAAATTGGTCCGTTTGAAGCGACGCGGTCGAATCATTGGGGAGAGAAGGGTCGAGAAGGCGAGAGCCTAACCCGAATTTGGCGAGTTCTCATCAGACTGATCGCACCTTTCGGTCGGTCAGCATTGGGGGATGCTGTGCCTCGCTGTTGTCGTCATCCTCGCCCTGCGACCAAAGGACCGCTTGCCCCCCCTTGAACCACTTGCGAGTCCGCACGTGGGATTGGAGGTAGACGATTCGAATGTTGTCGTCGTGTTGAGCAACGACTTTGGCGCGCTTTGCCGTTGCGGCGGCCTTATCCAATTCATCCGCAAGGACAGTTCCTGCGACGAATCCGAGACGCGTTGGGACGGCGTTTCCCACCTGGGCGTACTGCTCCTGCGCAGTTCCGGCGAACTTCCAGGCCACAGGGAACTCTTGCACCAAGGCGCACTCGCGCAACGTTAACGGTCGCACGTGATCCGGGTGGCACAAGGACGTACTCGCGTGATTTGGAAGCGTCAGGATGGTCGGTGATGGAAGTCCGTAGCTCAATCGACGCCACCATCCGGATCGCCCTCCTTTCGCAAGCCATGCCTTCCCCATCGACTCTTGCTGAAGCTTCTCGGGGAGAGCTCGCCAGTTGCCACCAGGAGGAATTTTCGACAGATAAGTCTTCTTCCGAGGGCTGAAGTCCATCAGCGTTGGCGACAGTTCATGCAGGCCACGAATGGCGTCCCCGAGCGTTGCCATCGGCAGGAGGTCTTCACCCTGACCGTGGGTCGGCGCAGGAAACTCAACCTGTCTTCCCATTCGATTTCCCACGAAGAGGACGCGCTCTCGAAGTTGCGGTGCACCGTAGTTGACCGCGTTCACTTCGAATACATCCAGGCGGTAGTCGGCAGCGGTGGAGGCACGAAGATCCGCTACGAACGACCTCAGCACGGACCCTGGCTGCTCGTCGGCATCGAGTGGCGGGCCACCTTTGTCGGGGCGCTCTGCCAAGGGCCTGTGTCTGATGGCGGCGGAGACGAGTCCGCGCACGTTCTCCATCAAAAAAAACTTCGGCTTCAATGCCTCGACAAAGCGGAGGAACTCCCAGAGCAACGTCCCACGCGGGTCTTGCACTGTTCCCCTGCGGCCTGTCGTGCTGAAAGATTGGCACGGCGGGCCACCCACAAGCAAGTCCAGCTCGCCGGGCTCCAGCCCGAGGTCTTCCATCAGCTGCTCGGGCGACAGATTGCGTATATCGCCCTCATAGACCTTCATCTTCTTGCTTGAGGTAAGTCCGGCATCTCGATTGATGCGAATGGTCTCGCAGAAGGCGTGCTGTGACTCAACTGCGGCGAGGGTCTGGAACCTGCCGGTTTGCTCCAGGCCGATGTCCAGCCCCATTGCTCCTGAGAAGAGAGAAACGACCTTGAACTGACGCTTTGGCATGTTGGCTTTTCTGTGTAGATGGTCGCTGGCTACTTGCTTGACTTGGGTGCAGCTTCACCCGGAGCCTCTTGTGACAGCAGGCGGTAGACGGCAAGGTTGATGATCGCCGCTCTTGTTTGGCCCATTGCTTCCGCAAGCCCGTCAACCCGCAAGAGCAGATCGGGAGAGATGGTGTGCGAGATTTGTAGTCGGGAGCCCTTGCGGACGCCCTTGGAGGCACCAGCTTTTGGCGGTCGGCCTCGCCTGACAGTGTTGGGCGCTAGTGGAGACAAAAGACCATCTCACTGAGAGTTGATGATTAATGTTAATCCAATATTTTATCTGGTGTAAAGGCATATCAGGATTCGGCGTTGGTGGGCTTTGGATGGCGATGCTGCCATCGAGGTGGCTCATGGCGTGATCCTGTGGGCGCCCAGCACCTTGAGCATTCACGCGCACGTTCCATCTGTTGCGCCCGCAGTGCCGCGGCAGTCGACCAGAGGAGGTCGTGGCGCTCTATGCTGATTCCTCTCCTTCTTGCTCCCACGGCTGGCCACCCGCGCAAGGTCGTCACGAAGAACAGAAGACGTACGTGACCACCGCAGCAACATCAATCTCGGCTAGGGTTTGTGCATCCCACATCGTCATGCCGCTACCCTCCGCAGCACCCCACCCTCAGCGAAGGACGGCCCCTATGCTCAAGCTCTACGGCTTCTCCAAGGTCAACGCCGCCGCCCGCGGCCACACCCGTGATCTGCGCGTGCTCTGGGCGCTCGAAGAGATGCAACTCCCGTTCGAGATCGCCGGCATGGATCACCCCGCGCACGACCTCAACACCGAGGCCTATCGCCGGCTCAGCCCGTTCGAGCAGATCCCGTCGATCGATGACGACGGCCTGCGGCTGTCCGAATCCGCCGCCATCGTCCTCTACCTCGCCAAGAAGTCCGGCCGACTGATCCCCGGCGACCGCGCCGGCGAGGCGCAGGTGATGCGCTGGTGTTTTGCCGCGATGAACTCGGTCGAGATGCCGCTGCTCAGCCTGCTGGTGCTCGATTGGTCGGCCGATGGCAGCTGCGGCAAGCACCGCGAGTTCCTGGTCGGCTGGGCGAACCGGATGCTGGGCAACCTGGATCGCTGGCTCGCCAACCGCGAGTTCGTCGCAGCCGAGAGCTTCACCGTCGCCGACATCCTGATGACGCACGTGCTCTCGTCGGGCATCAAGGACGAGTCATTGATCGCGCCGTATCCGCAGCTCGTGTCGTACCGCGATCGGTGCATGGCCCGGCCCGCGTGGCAGCGCACCTTCGCGGCTTACTGCGAGCGGGTAGAGGCGGCCTAAAGTCCACTACGCCAGTGCTCGCCATGTCTGCCGATCCCGGTGCCCCCGCAAGTAGCGGAATTCCCCGGGCCTGAACTCCACGACAAGGTACCCGGGCCGCATCCAATACCCCTTCGCCGGGCTGATGACAGCCGCGAAGTTCTTGTCGACGAACTCGTGCCCAGGCAACTCGGCGCCGACGAAGGCGCGCTTGCCCGGCATCGACTTGGCAAGTTCCCAGTGATGGATCTCGAACACCGCGCGCGCGATGTCATCCGCTATGCCGACCGCCAGTGCCGCTGTGGCATTGCGGAACTCCAGCCCCACGGTCCATGCCTCGCGCGTTATCTCATAGAGCGACGGCGGCGGCGTGCGCTTCAGACTCTTTGGGATCGGAAAGACAAACACCATGCTGTAGTTCGACTGCGGGGCCACCGCCCGAGCCGCCATGTCGGCAACGTCCCGCGGCGTCAACCAGCCCAGCGATGTCCATTCACGCTTCATATTCGTGAGCGCTCCGCCACCCACCGACTGTCCCGGCAGGCTCTGCATCACATCGATCAAGGCCGCTTCGACATGCCGTGCCTCTTCGGGCCCCAAGCCCCAGCGCGCGATCGCCCACTCCACGGCCCGGCCTGCGCGCCAGATGTCGATGATGCGAAGGTGCTTGGAGCCGTGCAGCGTCGTGGTGTGGACTGCCAGCAACTTCTCCGCTTCGTCGAAGTGATCGAGCACGCGCCGATTTCCTTCGCCTGAGCCCCCCGCCTTGCCGACGTAGAACACCTGACCGTCGCGCGGGTCGCGCAGCACGTAGACGTAGCACTTCAGCTGCGGCCTGAGCAATGCATCGAAATCGATCCGATCATTGCAGCGGCGGACTTGCGGTTCGATGTCCATCAGTCCTTCCCGTGATGTCACTCCAGCGCGTACGCCCACCCCACGTCGGATACCTTGCCCGCGACCACCGAGAACACCAGCCGATCGTGCTGCCCCCGCCATTGGTAGACCCAAAGCTGTCGCGTCGTCGCCACCCGTTGCGCCCCGTCCGCCCGCGCCTCCATCAACCTCACCACCCCTTCGCACTCCGCCGACGGGCAATTCACCCGCGCATCCGGCTCGCCCATCCGCTCCCGCACCCGCTCCACCGGCGTCCCCGCTGCTGACAACCCAGCAGCCAGGCATTGCATCACCTGATGCTTGCGCCCCTGCCACCGATCCACATCGGCTGCCCAGTTCCCACCATCAAAGTGCCCGCGCACTGTTCGCAATGCAGCAAATTCCTTCGCCCATTGCGCATCGTTGCCTTCGCACGCACGCGAATTACCGCAACACGCGGCCATTGCCAATACCCAATAAATAACCTTGTTCATCTTGTTACTCCCCTCGCAGAACAGGGAGAAGTCCCCCAGAATCATTCGGCGCTCCGATGGGTGATCCCCAGCCGAGAGCGTGCGCCGATCCAGCCCACGCAGCTGGGCTGGTACCGTAAACCACAAGGGAGCTTTCCATGACCAACGTACGTCCGCAATCGCGGGCGGCACTTGCCGCGTTGTTCCTTGCAGTTTCCGCAGTACCGTCAGCCTTCTCGCAGTCGTCATCTACGCAGTCCGCATCCCCGCAGTCCGCATCCCCTGCACGCCTTCCCGGGCAAGTCACACCGCAGGATTCCGCCACCGAAATGCGCCTGCTGCGACAGCAGGAAAAGCAGCGCACCAACATCTACAAGGCCTTCTACCCCGACGCAGCCATGCTGCGCAAGGCCGCCGTCACCTTCCACGCCAACCTGCTCGAATCCAACTACGAGCAAGGCTTCCTCGTCCTCGAGCTCGAAACCGCCGACATCGCCGCATTGCGCAGCTTCGGCTTCCGCATCGAGAACGCGCCCGAGTTCATCCAGCGCCGCGATGATTTCCTGGCCGCCATCCAGGCCGYTGCCGACGCGAAGAGCCGCACCACGGCTCCCGGCGCGTCGACCGACAGCACCGGCATCACCGGCGCCGCGGCAGGCGACGCCACCATCCAGTCCATCCCCGGCTACAGCTGCTACGAGACGGTGGAGGAAACCTTCACCGCCGCGTCGGCCTTCACCACCACCTACCCGACGCTCGCGAGCTGGATCGACATCGGCGACTCGTGGCAGAAGACCGTCGGCTCCGGCGGCTACGACATCCGGGTGCTGAAGATCACCAACAGCGCCATCGGCGGCACCAAGCCCAAGCTGTTCGTCAACAGCGCCATCCACGCCCGCGAGTACACCACCGCGCCGCTGAACCTCGAGTTCGCGCGCTGGCTGCTCAACGGCTACGGCACCGACCCCGACGCCACCTGGATCGTCGACCACCACGAGGTGCACCTGCTGCTGCAGACCAACCCCGACGGCCGCAAGAAGGCCGAGGGCGGGCTCTCCTGGCGCAAGAACACCAACACCGCCTATTGCGGTGCCACCAGCAACACGCGGGGCGCCGACCTGAACCGCAACTTCACGTTCGGCTGGAACAGCACCGGCGGCTCGGGCTCCAGCGGCAACCAGTGCGACCTCACCTACCGTGGCGCATCGGCCGGCTCCGAGCCCGAGACGCAGGCGGTGCAGAACTACATCCGCAGCATCTACCCCGACCGCCGCGGCCCGAACCCGGGTGATGGCGCACCGGTCGACACCTCGGGCATCCACATCGACGTGCACAGCTACAGCCAGCTGGTGCTGTGGCCCTGGGGCACCACGTCGACGCCGACGGCCAACGCCACCGCGCTGCAGACGCTGGGCCGCCGCCTCGCGTACTTCAACGGCTACACGCCGGAGCAATCGATCGGCCTCTACGCCACCGACGGCACCAGCGACGGCCCGAGCTACGGCGAGCTCGGCGTGGCGGCCTACACGATCGAGCTGGGCTCCAGCTTCTTCGAGAGCTGCACCACGTACAACAGCACGACCAAGCCGAAGAACCTGCCGGCGCTGATCTACGCCGCCAAGGTGGTGCGCGCGCCGTACCAGATTCCGGCCGGTGCCGACGTGACCACGGTGACGCTCGGCAGCGATGCCAGCGGCGGCGGCGTGCTCGCCGGCACGCCGGTCGCGTTGACGGCCTCGGCCACCGACACGCGCTTCAACCAGACCAACGGCACCGAGACCGTGCTCAACGTGACCGGCGCCGAGGCCTACATCGACACGCCGCCCTGGGTGGCCGGTGCGGTCGCGATCCCGCTCACCGCCACCGATGGCAGCTTCAACCAGACCACCGAGTCGCTCAGCGGCACGCTGAGCACCACCGGGCTGGCGCTGGGCAAGCACCTGGTGTTCGTGCGCGCGAAGGTGTCGTCGGGGCAATGGGGGCCGGTGACGGCGCAGTTCCTGAAGATCGCGAGCGTGGTCACGCCGGGCAACAACGAGACCGAGCCGAACGACAACATCGGCACCGCCAACACGGTGGCAGCGGCCGGCACGTGGAACGGCGCGATCGGATCGTCGACCGATGGCGACTACTTCCTCGTGAACCTGCCGGCCGGCAAGACGCTGACCGCCACGCTGACGCCCAACGCATCGAGCGACTACGACCTCTACATCTACAACGCGTCCGGCACCCAGCTGGCCGCGAGCGAGAAGGGGGTGGGTGTCGTCGATTCGGCGAGTGTCAGCAACACCGGCACGGCGGCATCGGCGCGCTACGTGCGCGTGAAGTTCTACAGCGGCGGCACCGGCGCGACCAGCGGGAAGTACACGCTGGGCTTCGGCTGGTGAGTCTCTGAGGGAATGGGTGCGCCGCTAACATCGGCGCACCCGCTGCACCTGCGGCACGCTCCTGCCTCGCCCCATGACCTTCTCCGACTGGCTCACCTTCCTCACCATCGCGCTGTTCGTCACCTTCACGCCTGGCCCGGCCGTGCTGCTGGCGGTGTCCAACTCGATCGGCGTCGGCCCGGGCCGCGCGATGATCAGCTCGCTGGGCAACGCCGTCGGGCTGCTGCTGGTGTCCCTCGCCACCACCGTCGGGCTCGGCGTCGTGCTGCAGACCTCGGCCACGGCCTTCCTTGCACTGAAGCTGCTCGGCGCGGGCTACCTGGTCTACCTCGGCATCCGGCAGTGGCGCAGCGGCGGTGCGATGTTCGCCGAGGCGTCCGGCGCGCAGGCGCGGGCCGGTGCACCGGCCTGGCGGCTCTTCGGCAATGGCCTCACGGTGGCGCTGACCAACCCGAAGGCGATCCTGTTCTTCAGCGCGCTGTTCCCGCAGTTCATGAAGGCGGGCGACGGTGCGGTGCAGCAGTTCGCGCTGCTCACGGTCACCTTCGCGGCCTGTGCCGTCTTTTCGCATGCGGTGTACGTGCTGCTTGCGCGCAGCGTGAAGGGCCGGCTCGCCGATCCGCGCCGCGCACGGGTGCTGAACCGCGTCTTCGGCGGCAGCTTCGTCGTGCTGGGCGTCAGCCTGCTGGGGCTGCGCAGCAAGGCAGTCTGAGGAAGATTCCTACAGCCGGGCCGCGCCTGCGCTGATGTTCGGCAAGGGTCGCGCATGGACCAATGGGGGTTCAGGCCACGGGCATGTCGCCCGCGGCAGAGCGCAGTGAAGGAGACCCTCATGAGCAATCCCGTCATCTCTTCCGACAAGGTCGAAGGCACCACCGTCTACGCCAGCAACGGCGACAAGCTCGGCTCGATCGACGACCTGATCATCGACAAGCGTTCCGGCCAGGTGCGCTATGCAGCGCTCGAGTTCGGCGGCTTCCTCGGGGTCGGCACCGACCGCTATCCGGTGCCGTGGGCGATGCTGAAGTACGACACCAACCTCGACGGCTATGTCGTGCCGCTGTCCGAGAAGCAGCTCGAAGGCGCACCGCGCTACGCGCAGAACGAGGAGCCTTCGTACGACGACAGCTACGGCCGCCGCGTGTACGACTACTACGGCGTGGGCTGGTAAGCGGCTTGCCCGCTCTGCCCGGCCGGGGGCGCAGCCAGGTGCCGCGCCCCCGGCGTTTCAGAAGCGGTCGAAGAACGACTTGATTTCTGTCGCGGCGAAGCCCGGCGGCCAGTGCCCGCCGTTGGTGTACCCGCACCAGGCCACCGGCTTGTTGTCGGTGCAGCCCTGGTAGATCACGCAGCCATTGACCCCGATCTTGGTGGTGGTCTGGCTGCAGCTGTTCTTGGCGATGTACTTGTCGCGCGCCTCTTCGCCGAACTGGTAGCCGACGACGGCATCTTCCTTGGCATGCAGCAGGATCGCCGCGGTCTTGTTCGATGACGTGGCGCAGCCGCTCCAGACGGATCCCGACATCGGCGCCACGGCGCGGAAGACATCGCCCATCTGGCAACCGATCGCGTTCGACATCATTCCGCCGAAGCTGAAGCCGGTCGCAAACGTGTGGCTCGTGTCGGTGCAGAGCCCTTGCTTGAGCTGGTTGACCATCGCGCCGATGAAGCGGATGTCGCGGTCATTCGGATTGGCCCAGCCGGCGTCCAAGCCCGCCGGGGCGACGAAGACCGCGCTCTCGCCGTAGAGCTCCTTCAAGCCATAGAAGGGCTTGCCGCTGGCCCAGCTGTTCCCGTTGTAGACATCGGTGGCACTGCCGTCGCGCCAGTGCAGGCCGACGATCAACGGATAGGCGTTGTCGTTCTTGTAGCCGGACGGAACGCGAACCCAGAACTCACGCGTCACGCCATCTGAAGTCAGGGTGTATTTGCCGCTCGCAAACTGGGCGGCCTTGCCGCATCCGACGCTCTTGTTGGTGGGGGCAGGAGCCGGTGCTGGTGCTGGTGCTGGTGCTGGTGCTGGTGCTGGTGCTGGTGCTGGTGCTGGTGCTGGTGCTGGTGCTGGGGCTGGGGCTGGGGCGGGGGCGGGGGCGGGAGCGGGTGCGGGCGCAGGTGCAGGTGCAGGTGCAGGTGCAGGTGCAGGTGCAGGAGTTGGTGCGCCAGCAACAGGGGGTGCCGCTGTGTCCGAGTCGTCGCCGCTGCCGCAGGCAGACAAGACAAGCGCGCACAGCAGTGCGCTGGCCGCGTTGGAAGGAGTGAGGTGTCGGCGTGTCATGCGCCATTGTGTGAGGCTCGGTGTCAGGAAACTTGACGGCCCGGTGACGGTTTGCCGGTCAGGGCATGGGTTGTTGCAACAGGATGAATCAGCCCTTCGTCAGCACGACGTGCTGCGCCTTCGGCGTCCCCACATGCTCGGTGCACCGGAAGCCCTGCGCCGTCAGGTCGATGCCCGCCAGCAGCGCTTCGCCGCGGCCCAGCAGCGTCGGCGAGATCGCCAGGTGCATCTCGTCGATCAGCCCGGCCTGCAGGTACTGGCGGATCGTCGCGACGCCGCCGCCCACGCGCACGTCCTGCCCCTTCGCCGCATCGCGGGCACGCTCCAGTGCCTCATGGATGCCGCCGGTGACGAAGTGGAAGATCGTGCCGCCCTTCATCTCCAGCGGTGCGCGCGCATGGTGCGTCAGCACGAACACCGGCACGTGGTACGGCGGCGTGTCGCCCCACCAGCCCTTCCATTGATCATCCGGCCACGGCCCGCGCACCGGGCCGAACATGTTGCGCCCGAGGATCCACGCGCCGACGTTCTCGAAGCTGCGCTTCGCGAAACCATCGTCCACATTGGCCTCCCCGCCGCCCTGGCCGGTCATCGCCTGGAAGGTGGTGGTGCCGAAGAACCATTCGTGCAGCGTCTCGCCGCCGACGCCGAGCGGGTTCTGCAGGCTCTGGTCGGTGCCGGCACCGAAGCCGTCGAGGGATACCGAGAAAGCTGCGACTCTGAGTCTGGACATGTGGGTCTCCGTGAGAGGGTGATGTCTGAACGCGACGATCGAGGTCGGCCGGAATCGACAACAGGCTCAGCGGATTCTGCTCGCTGCTCCTGCGCCCTCATCCACCAGGTAGTCGACGCGGTGTGCCTCCCAAGGCATCGGCACCTCCCAGCGGTGCAGCATGCGCAGCAGGTCCTTGTTGGTGAGCGTCGTGTCGCGCTGCCGGTTGCGGGCCAACACCACCGCCTGCGGCGCCTCCAGGTACACCAGCCTCACCTGCGCGTCGTAGGCGTACAGCAGGTCCAGCGTCTTGCCGCGCATGTCGTTCGACAGGTGGGTCGCGTTCCAGACGAAGGGCGCCTTCTCGCGCAGCAGCGACTTCGCCTTGTCGATCGCATGGTGCGCGGCCCGCCCGTCGTTCTCGCCGTGCTTCAGCCCGAGCTCGGCCTTCGCATCGTCGAACGACACCACCGGCAGGCTGCCCGCATGCGCCGCCACCCAGGTGTCCTTGCCCGACGCCGGCAACCCGCACATCACCGTCACCTCGCTGCCCGGCAGGCGGTGCAGCGCATAGGCCGGGTCGATCGCCATGCCGCGCGCATACATCAGCCGGGTGTGCGCATCGGCGGCCGCCCACGGCCGGTCCCAGCAACCCAGCTCGCGCGCGAGCTCGCCGAACAGCTCGATGTCGGCCAGGTGCCCCGCCCGGTCCTCGCAGCGGCGGCCCACCATGTCGGCGCGCGCCACCGCGGCCAGCTCGCTCACATCGAGCTCCCACGAGAGCCGGCGCACGATGTACTCCGGCGTCTCGCCGCGCCGGCTCGCGAACGCGAAGAACGGCACCTGGTGCACGGCGATGATGCGGCACACCGCCTCGCGCAGCGCGAATGGCGCGCCGGCCCGCCACAGCAGTGCGCGCACGTCGATCGCGCCGCGCCGCGAATGGCCCGGCTGCCCGATCGCACCGGTCACCGGGTCGATCACCGTGGTGTCCGGCTTCGCGATGTCGTGCAGCAGCGCGGCGAGGAACATCACCGCCCGGCGCTCGGGTGCGGCCGATTGCCACGCCGCATCGGCGAGCAGCGCATCGAGCACCATCCGCGTGTGGATGCCGACGTTGCCCTCGGCATGGTGCCGCGGATCCTGCGGTGTCTGCTCCAGCGCCACCAGCCCCGGGATCAGCTCGCACCACGCGGCCCAGTCGAAACCCGCCCCGGGCGCGGGGATGAGGGCCTGCACTTGCTTCCAGTCCATGGCTCAGCCTCCGTTCGCCTGGGCGGGCTTGAACGCCTTCAGCGCCTCGAGCGAGGTGATCGTGCGCAGCCCGAGCGAGGCCCAGTCGGTCTCCACGCGCGGTGCGTAGATGTCCACGCCGTCGGCCAGCAGGTTCGGCAGGATCGGCCGCTGCAGGTGGTGCGAGCCCGAGTCGAGGATCGTCTGCAGGAAGTCGTGCCGCACGAGCTTGTAGCGCGCCTCCACGTGGTCGTCGTTCTCGACCTTCAGGTACAGGCCTTCCGATGCATCGCTGTCGTTGGTCTGCTGCCAGGTCAGCTCGAGCGGCAGGCCTTCGCGCTGCACCTGCTGCTCGAAGCGCGTGCGCCAGCCGGGGCTCTTCGCGAGCGAAGGCTGGATCAGCTTGCGCAGCAGCTTCGCATCGGTCGGCATCGGGCCGGCGTAGAGCACCGGCACCGAGACGACCGGCAGCCCCGCGAGCATCTCGTGGCGCCGCTTCGTCGACAGGAAGCGGCCGCTGCGGCGGTCGAGCAGGTCGAACTCCAGCAGCAGGTGCGGCAGGCGGTCGTACCAGACCGAGTGCTTCGCGTACATCGCCTCGCCGTAGAGCAGCCAGCGGTCTTCGAGCACGTGCAGCAGGCGATCCGCATGGGCATGCGCCCAGGGCTTGAGCCAGTTGAACTGGCGCTCGCTGCCGCCGCCGGTCAGGTAGTGGCCGCGCGACTGCAGCAGCAAATCGCCGCCGTCGGTGAACGACAGGCCGCAGTTCGCGCCGTCGAATTTCTCCTCGATCACGACGTGGCGGCCGGCCAGCGCGCGCAGCGGCATCTGGTCGGACGCATCGTCACCGTCTTGCAGGCGGCTGCCTTCGAGGTGCGCGGTGCGCGGGTATTTGGTGAGGTCCAGCGAGTGGAGGTTCATCGTCGTCTCCGAGGGTTCAGGGGAATGAACCGACGACGATGGCCGCGGGGGATGCGGCTACATGAGCGGGTCGTCGGTCAGGCGGTGACGAAGGCGCGGGGCATGTTGAACTCCAGCTGCACAGAGGCGTTGGGTGAAAAGAAGGGCGCGATCATAGCCCAGCAGCGGTGAGCGCGTCGCCGAACTCCGCCGGCGGCTGGAACCCCACCACCCGCGTGCCCGCCTTCTCGCGGCCGCTGCCGTCGAAGAACACGATCCCCGGCGGCCCGAACAGCCCGAAGCGCTTCAGCAGCGCCTTGTCGTCGGCACTGTTCGCCGTCACGTCCACTTGCAGCAGCAGCGCGTTGTTCATGCGCGCCTGCACCGGCGGCTTGCTGAAGGTCAGGTGCTCCATCTCCTTGCACGAGACGCACCAGTCGGCATAGAAGTCCAGCATCGCCGTCTTGCCGCCCGCGCTGCCCAGCGCAGCCTCGAGCTCGGCCACGTTGCGCACGCGCTTGAAGGCGGGGCCGTCGACTGCTGCCTGGACCGCGCCACCGCGCGGGCCGGCGGCGCTGAAACCCGCCAGCGGCTGCAGCAGATCGCCGCCGCCCGACAACGCACCGGCCACTTGCGCCACGCCGACCAGCCCCAGCACCAGCGCCACGCCGCGCAGCAGGCGGTGCTTGCCCGACAGTGGCGCGCCGCGCCCGTCGAACAGCCACACCGCACCGACCAGCAGCCCGGCACCGACGATGCCCATCACGACCGCCGCCGGCAGCACCGGCGACACGATCCACAACGCCACGCCGAGCAGCAGCACGCCGAACAGGTGCTTCACGCCCTCCATCCACGCACCGGTGCGCGGCAGCAGCGAGCCGGCCGACACGCCGACCAGCAGCAGCGGCACGCTCATGCCGGCTGCCAGGCTGAACAGCGCGAGCCCACCGATCAGCACGTCGCGCGACTGGCTGATGAAGACCAGCGCGCCGGCCAGCGGCGCCGCGACGCACGGCCCGACGATCAGTGCCGACAGCCCGCCCATCGCGAACACGCCCACGTGCTGCCCGCCGCGCAGGCGGCCCGCACCGGCGTTCAGCTTCTCCTGGATCGCGCTCGGCATCTGCAGCTCGTACACGCCGAACATCGACAGCGACAGCAGCGCCAGCAGCAGCGCGAAGGCGCCCAGCACCCACGCGTTCTGCAGCGCCGCGGCGAGACCTTCACCGGCCAGCCCGGCGGCCACGCCGAGCGCGGTGTAGACCAGCGCCATGCCCAGCGAGTACGCGAGTGCGAGGCCGAAGCCGCGTGCCCGCGACACCGGGCCGCTGGTGCCGACGATGATCGACGACAGGATCGGCACCATCGGCAGCACGCAGGGCGTGAACGACAGCAACAGGCCGGCGACGAGGAACACGCCGGCAACGGTCAGCAGGCTGCCCGAGCGCAGCGCGGATTCGACGCGGGCGCCGGCCGAGCCGGTGGCCGCCGGAGCGGCTGCCGAGGGCGTGGTGGCCGATGGCGTGGTGACGACAGCAGGCGTTGCCGCGGGCGGCAGGCCGTCAGGCAGCCACGCCACCTGCTGCAGTGCGCCGTCCTTCACGCGCGCGCTGATGCCGGCGTTCTGCGGCGGATAGCACAGCCCCTTGTCGGCGCAGCCCTGGTAGCCGATGGCCACGCCGAAATCACCGCTCGCCGTGCGCAGCGGCAGCGCCACCGTCACCGCACCGCGCAGCGTCTCGGTGTACCTGCCGAAGCCTTCGTCGTACTCCTGCCTGCCGTGCGGCAGCACCGGCTCGGCCAGCGCGGCCGTGGCGGGCGCAGCAGCCACTGGCTCACCGACCGTGATGCGCTCGCGGTACAGGTGATAGCCCGGCGCCACGTCGAAGCGCAGCTCGATGGTCTGCGCATCGCGCAGCTGCACGCTGGTGCGGAAGGCCTGCGCGGGGTCGAGGAACTCGTCCGCCGCGAAGGCCGGCGCCGCGAGCAGCGCCACGGTGGAAACCAGCCAACGCCAGCTCGTCATGATCCGCACCCGATGCGGCTGGTGTGCAGCGCGACGTCGTCGAGCCACACGGTGTTGCCCGTGCCGCCGTACGACTCCCAGCCCAGCTTCAGGTCGGTGACCTGCGGCTTCCACGAAGGCCGGCTCGCGAGCCAGGCCTGGTCCACGTCGGCGGTCTGCGTCGAATCGAGCTGCAGCGCGGCCACGGCCGTGCCGTTGACCCAGGTCTGCATCGTGCCCATCGCCGAGTTCAGCCCGAACTCGATGCAGGTCCAGGTGGCGGCCGGCAGCTTCGCGCTCAGCGAGATGCCGGTCGGGCTCAGCGACGGCAGCGTCGCATCGTCCTTCGAGCGGTTCCACATCAGGATGCCGGCCTGGCCGCCCATGCGCAGGTCCTGCATGCTGCCGTCGACCGATTCGATCGCGTCGTGCATCGACATGAAGGTCACGTGCGGATCGCCGAGTGCCGTCGCGAGCCGGATGTAGAAGCGGCCGTAGATGACCGGGCCCATCGACGCCGCCTTCGTGTTGATGATGAAGGCGTGGCCGCAGTAGCTGCTGCCCGGGTCGATGCGCACCGATTGCTTGCCGCCGTGCGACACCGCGCCGTCGATCGTCGCCTTGCCGCTGTTGTCGAAGCAGTTCGGCCCGCCGACGCTCCACAGCGCCGGGTTCGGCACCGCGCCGGCGGTGGTCGACTCGAAGTCGTCGCACAGCGCGAGGTCGGTGCAGGCCAGCGTGGCGGGGGCAGGCGCCGGGGCCGGGGC